>NZ_RZQA01000009.1:0-25525 GCF_004022915.1 Mesorhizobium sp. M7A.F.Ca.US.006.04.2.1 | reverse complement strand
CCCCTATCGCGTAGGAATAAGTCAACGTCATCGCTTTGTTCGACCGAAGCGCAAACGGGTCGATGATCACTTTTTTGGTCCTGTTGACCAGAACAGCACAAGAAACGATCCCGAACACCGCAGGATCAAAAGACTTCCCCAGCCATCCGGAGGCATGGCCCGAGAAAAACAGGCCAACTATTCCGGCCGCAGCCGCAGCCGCAAAAATGAGTGCGATGGCCGCTCCTTCGAACAGTCCGCGCCGAAACTCCCTGACGTTTCCATTTGCGGCACTGAGAAACGCCCTTGGCACGAAAACGAAGCTGGCCGCATTCATGAAGAAGCCGACAGACCGTTGTGAAAGATCGACACAAAACGAGAAGACACCGAGATGGGTCTCGGAGCCAAGCAACAAAACAATGTATCGAATGCCGACAAACACGCCGCTCTCGGCCAGATTGCTCAACACAAATCCCCAGCCTGTGACCAGAGACCCGGCAAGATAGGAAAAGCCAGGTCGTCTCAGATTCCTAGGTCCCAGCAAGGCAAATGAAATCAGCGCTCCGACGAAATAGGAGAGCGAAAAGGCGGCAAGAGCCGATCCTACTTTCGCATCGCCGACAAGCAGGATTATGGCTCCTGCCTGGTATGCTACGGCCTGGCCAATCGCCGACCAACCGTACGCCCACAAACGCAGTTGTGACCTCAAAATCTCTTGAAGTGCGGTGTGCAAGCCGAAAGAAATGATGATGGTCGCGGCAACGGCATTGCCAAATCCCAGCCACGTCAGTGCCAGCCCAGCCAGGACGACAAACAACGCCACAACTGCAAGCACGGTCAAAATGGACGACACGTACTCTCTACCCATTCCCGCGGCATGCATTTTTGCGGAAACCGGCATTATCGAATAGGTCGCGACTCCAAAAACAAGTGTCGAAATAAATGAAACTGTCGCAATCGTCGTGCTGAAAATACCGTACTGTCCAGTCTCCAGATGGCTTCCGATGTACAGCAATGTCGCTATGTTCAGAAGACCAGGAACAATTCGTATTACGATGGCTTCCACCAACTTCCACAGGCTGGCTTCTTTCATGAAGTCACCCGCACGAATGATCTCTTGACCAAGAACGGGAAACTCAAGATACCAAAGCTCAAACAGGCAAGAACCGCCTTACCCAGGAACCGAACCGACCGATATCGTCCTAGCCAGAATGCCTTGATGTAGATCAAGTTCAGCAACAACATCGGGTATGCATTTTGTCGCTGAAGAAGCCGAATCCTTGCCGTCATCCCCTCCGGCAAATATCGTTTTCGTCCAATCTCGACATTGACACAGATAACGTCGTATTCGATCGCCAATCTGGACCAGAGAAGAGATGTTGGAACACGGCGGAACCGCCCCGCAGGGGGCACGGCAACCCGTTTAAGCAAAGGAGTTCTGATGACCTCCTTCTTGTCGCCGACCACCCGTTCGTCGGCCCGCATCTTTATCAGGTTTGTCCGTTCCAACGGAAACGGCTCTGCTGCCGTCTCTGGGTGGCCAAGAGCCATCGAGAACACAAAACCCGCAATCTTCTCATCGACACCTCTCTGCGAAAGGTGCTCACAGACTTCCGGCAAGCGATCGGCGAAGAGATCGTCGTCATCATCGAAGACCATGCAATAGTCGCCAGTGGCGGAAGCAATCGCCGAAAACATTGCGCGGCCTCTGCCGTCATTCGGGCCAGTGGTGACCACCAAACTGGAATCGCGAGACGCGATTTTCGCAAGCGCTTCGTTCGTTCCGTCGGTCGAACCGTCGACATGGACGCATATCTGCAATGGGCAGTCCGCACGTAGCAGTTGCTGAACCAGCGCGGCAACGCGATCCCGCCGATTGAACGTGGGGATGCAGACGCTCAATAGCGCCTTGGACTGCAATGGATTGCAGACTGCCTGTTTGCGAGCCGTGTCGATTCCATCTGCTCCTGGTTACGTGATCATGGAACAGCGCGGATCAGCCGAGAAACGCCGAGCCTTATCCCCGCCCGAAATAAGCCTTGTACCACTCGACGAACCGCCCGACGCCCTCGGTCACTGTCGTCGTCGGGCGGTAGCCGACCGCCTGCTCCAGCGCCGAGGTGTCGGCGAAGGTATCGGGCACATCGCCGGGCTGCAGCGGCAAGAGTTCGACGATGGCTTTGCGGCCGAGCGCGTTTTCCAGCGCCTCGACATAGGCGGTCAACTTAACCGGGTTGTTGTTGCCGATGTTGAAGATGCGCCAGGGGGCGCTGCTTGTGGCCGGATCCGGACGGCTGGAGTCCCAGGCGGCATTGCCCGTGGCCGGGCTGTCGCTGGCACGGATCACGCCTTCGGCGATGTCGTCGACATAGGTGAAGTCGCGCGTGTGGTTGCCGTTGTTGAACAGTTTGATCGGCTCGCCAGCAAGAATGTTTTTGGTGAACAGGAACAGCGCCATGTCCGGGCGCCCCCAGGGGCCATAGACGGTGAAGAAGCGAAGCCCGGTCGTCGGCAGCCCGAACAGATGGCTGTAGCTGTGCGCCATCAGCTCGTTGGCGCGCTTGGTCGCGGCGTAGAACTGCAGCGGGTGGTCGGCCGGACGATGCTCGGAAAACGGCATGTCGGTGTTGGCGCCGTAGACACTCGAGGTGCTGGCATAGGTCAGGTGCGCGACGGCGCTGTTGCGGCAGGCCTCCAGCATGTTGGTGTAGGCGATGATGTTGCTTTCGACATAGGCATGCGGATTTTCCAGGCTGTAGCGAACCCCGGCCTGGGCGGCGAGATGGATCACCCGGTCGAATGCGTGGTCGGCAAAGCAGGCGTCGACCACGCTCTTGTCGGCGAGATTGCCGCGGATGAAATGGTATCCGGCATTGGTCTTGCGGCTCGCTTCGTCCAGGAGCCGCAGTCTCGCCTCCTTGATTTCCGGATCGTAGTAGTCGTTGACGTTGTCGATGCCGACGACCTCGTCACCGCGCTCCAGCAGCCGCTTGGCTACGTGATACCCTATGAAGCCGGCCGCGCCGGTGACCAGAACCTTCATCAGAAGCGCCCATCCGTGACATGCCTGGGAAACAGACCCTTGATGTCGTAAATGACGCCGGGGGTCTTGCAAAGAGCCTGCAGGCCGTCGACGCCCAGAGCGCGGAACTGCCTGTGGCCGACGGCCACGATAACGCCGTCATAGCGCTGGTCGGGAATGTCCTTCATGCTCGCTACGCCGAAGGCACGCGCGCATTCCTGCGCGTCGACCCAGGGGTCCCATATGTCGATGCCGGCATTGTATTCCTTCAGTTGGGCAACGATATCGGCGACCTTGGAATTCCTCAGGTCCGGACAATTTTCCTTGAAGGCCGCGCCCATCACCAGAATCCGGCTGCCAACGACAGGTATTCCCTTGCGCATCATCAGGCGGGCCGTCTGATCCGCCGCATGCTGACCCATGCCGTCATTGATACGGCGGCCGGCAAGAATCACCTCCGGATGATAGCCGAGTTCCTGGGCCTTGTGGGTGAGATAGTAGGGATCGACGCCGATGCAGTGGCCGCCGACCAGACCAGGCGTGAAGCGAAGGAAATTCCATTTGGTGCCGGCGGCTTCCAGCACTTCGGAGGTGTCGATGCCGAGCTTGCCGAAGATAAGCGACAGCTCGTTCATCAGCGCGATGTTGAGGTCGCGCTGAGTGTTCTCGATGACCTTGGCCGCTTCGGCGACCGCAATGCTCGAGGTACGGTGTGTGCCTGCCGGCACGATCGAGGCATAGAGCGCATCGATACCTTTGGCCGCTTCCGGCGTCGAGCCGCTGGTGACCTTGACGATCGTTTGCAACCGATGCTCCCGGTCGCCCGGGTTGATGCGCTCGGGACTGTAGCCGAGGAAGAACCCCTCATTGTAGCGCAGGCCCGAATGTTTCTCGATCAGCGGAGCGCACACCTCTTCCGTGCAGCCGGGGTAGACCGTTGATTCGAAGATCACCACCGCGCCTGGCGAGATGACCTCACCGACCAAAGTCGAGGCCATGATCAGCGGTTTCAGATCCGGACGGTTGGCCCTGTCGATCGGCGTCGGAACCGTAACGATGAAAATCCCGCAATCGCGCAGATCAGCCTTGTCGGTGGTGAATGTCAGCCGCGACGCAGCACTGATCTCATCGCTGCTGGCTTCCAGCGTATGGTCGTCGCCACGCTTCAGCGCGTCCACCCTCGGCTGGTTGATGTCGAAGCCGACGACATCCCTGGTGACGCCGAAGGCGACCGCCAGCGGCAGACCGACATAGCCAAGCCCGATGATTGCTATTTTCCTGGAGGCGAGATCCATCTGCTTCCTGCGCTTGCTATTCCAGAGCCATACTTCGCATTGGTCATCTCGCACCAAAGCCGGTAAGCATCGTTTTCATTGTCTTGAGAGTTATCAAAACATCCAGCCAAGGCGAAAAGTTCTTTATGTAATAGAAATCATAGTGCAATTTTTCCATAACGTCATCGACAGCAGCCACATGCCCCTGATTTACTTGTGCCCACCCGCTTATGCCTGGCCTGACGATATGTCTGTAGCGATAGAATGGCAGCTCAGCCTCGTACCACTGTGACAGCACGACAGCTTCCGGTCGCGGTCCGATCCAACTCATTTCGCCACGCAGGATGTTGATGACCTGCGGCAGTTCGTCGATCCTGGATTTTCGCAGAAAACGCCCGACTCGGGTGATGCGATCATCGTCGTGCCTGGTGATCGCCCTCTCCTTGTCGCTGCCGGCGCCAGAGTGCTGGCGCATCGAGCGAAACTTGTAGACCGTGCAGATCTTGCCCCGGTAGCCCATGCGTTGCTGGCGAAACAGCGCGGGACCATCGGAATCCAGCCGGATCAGCAGCGCAATCAACGCCAGAACGGGGGAAAGAACGATAGTCAAGACAAGTGCCGAGACCCAGTCGACCGCCTGCTTGATCTTGAGGTAGGCCTGGTTCGGATTGAGCGAACCAAGCGTGTTTTCCGACAGGTGCTCGATCTCGACCCGACCGGTCAGCGACTCGCTGACCTGCTTGACGTGGTATACGGGCGTTCCCGAAAGGGCCCGATCCGCGATGTATCGTTCCCACTCCGCGCCAAGATCGGCACGCAGATCAACGACCACGCCGCTGGCTCTTTCGATTATCGTACTGGTCGACTTGATCCAAAACCAATGCACACCCGGTAATGTCTTGAGGCGCTCGACATCTCCGCCGGGAATCACGACGAGCCGGTACGGATCGAGACGCCGCGTCAACAGGCTCAGGCCGAAATACCAGAGCGTGGACTGCGTGAAACTGGCGGCGGCCTGAAACCGGCTGTACTCGAACCGAAAAAAGAAGATGGTCAGGAAAACAGCCCCGTAGGACAGGGCAAATGTCGGCAAGATGTAACTTGCCGCGGCCACGCCCGGGAAATTTCCGATGCGGCGATAAGATAAGAAGCCCACAAGGTGAGCGATGACCGCAGCGGCTACTGTTACCTGAAGATTGGCCGAATAGATAAATTCAGGATTGAAGACAATCCGGATAATCGCCGGCGCAAAAATCGCGAATGTCAGTCCGCCAAGCAGTTGAAACCGAATCCTGAACAGGAAGTGCCGGCTTCCGACGATAGTCGACGCTGCGACATTCAATGTCTTCCCCCCTTCCCCAAGGCTGCCGTGTCGGCGACAGACCAGCGCGATAGTGGATCTGACCTGCTCGCGCACAAAAACGAATCGGACGTCTCGCCCCCCGGCGATTCGATACAGTCGGAGACCAAGAGCTACGACAGCGCGGCTGCTCCAGCAAGCATCTATTTCTCGGATCAACAGTGCGGGAACTTTTGATCAACAGCATTGCTTGATGCGATTGAAAAGATACCGTCTGCAACGCACCGACGCCGAACGATAGGGCCAATAATGCGATGTAATTTCCAGCACCGCTTCGGCGATCAACCCCTTGGCAAGTCGCCTGGGAGCCGAGACAGATCGATCTAGAGAGCGGAGATATTGCGTTCCGAAGCAGCTGTATGTTGGTGTCGTCGGGACGGCAACCTAGTCAGATGCGTATGGCCGGCGGAAGCCGGCACGGTACCGATCATCGGCCAAAAGATCGGCCAAATATCCTGGAAAATTCGAAATATATCTTTATACGTATTTAGCAGAAGCCAAGATCGGCCAGACATGGAAGAAACCGTTTCAACTACATTCACCCGTTCCCCGACGGCAATGGCCGCGTCAGCCGTTTGATGAGCCACGCCATGGCCCTTGAGGCTGGGATCGCCGCGCACGGGCTGTGGTCGATCTCACGCGGTCTAGCGCGCGGCGTGAAAAGCCGCACGGACTACAAGCGCATGATGGATCATGCCGATATGCCCCGCCAGGGTGATCTCGACGGACGGGGCAACCTCTCCGAGCGCGCACTCGGCGACTTTACGCTATGGTTCATGCAGGTGTGCATCGATCAGGTGAACTTAATGACCGGCTTGTTCGATCTCGACACGCTCGCGAAGCGGCTGCGTCGCTACGTCGAGCGCAGTGGCCTCAAACCCGAAGCCGCCCGCCTCCTGGAGGAAGCGCTAATGCGCGGCGAATTTGAACGCGGCGAAGCGTCTCGCATTAGCGGACTGCCCGAACGCACGGCGCGTCGCGTGTTCAATGAGGTGATCGCGCTCGGTCTGTTGGCGTCGGAAACACCCAAAGGTCCGGTGTCGCTACGCTTTCCGGCCGACGCATTGGATTCACTGTTTCCGAAGCTGTTTCCAGAAACCTAAGTGTGATTACTTGGCAGACGCCACGCTGAAATCCGCCAATCACCCCATGCCAGCCAAGGCTTGATTGCTCAAGCCGCTGGTCTGCTCGGGCTTCAGCCGCGCTTGAGCAGCGTCCAGACGGCCGGCACCAGGCTTGCCGCGAGAGCCACCTTGATCAGGTCGCCGACGATGAACGGCACGACGCCGAACTGCCACGACTTTTCCGGACCGATGAGCAGCGCCAGCCAGGCAAAGCCCATCGCCATCATGACGACTTCGCCAACCAGCATGGCGTTGAAAAGCTTGATCGGGTGGCGGTCCCAGCCGCGATCCGCCGCCCAGCCGACAATGGCCGCCATGACCACGAAGCCGGCGAGATAGCCGCCGGTCGAGCCGAGCATGTAGGCAATGCCGAGACCCTTTTCAGGCGTGCTCTGGAAGACGGGGAAGCCCATGGCGCCCTCGGCCATGTAGAGCAGCAGGGTGGCGACGCCGAGACGCATGCCGAAGGCGGCGGCAATCAGCAGCACGGCCAGCGTCTGCATCGAAATGTCGACCGGCCCGAGCATCACCTTGGTCTTGGCCGACAGTGTCAGCACAAGCGTTCCGGCGATGGCCAGGAAAAGCTGCGTTGCCAGCCGCGCCGCGCCGCTTTGCGGCAGAGCCAGAGAAACAAGCGGACGCATCGTAGTTGCAATTGCCATGGTATTTCCCCAATCCGACTGCCGCTACCAGATGTTCGCGGCCTCATATCCTCCTATATTGGCTTGCGTGTTATGCGGCAATCGGTTTTGCCGTTTCCCGAAACAAGGCACCGATGCATGGCACTGAAGTTCGATACCGGCTTCGACCCCCTCTATGGCCAGGGGGTGAGCGTCGCCCCCGATGTCCAGCGCATCACGGCCCGCAATCCAAGCCCCTTCACCTTTCACGGCACCAACAGCTACATTGTTGGCCGCGATACGCTGGCGGTGATCGATCCGGGGCCGGATGACGAGGCGCATCTGCGGACCCTGCTCGAGGTGATCGCAGGCCGGCCGGTCAGCCATATCTTCGTCAGCCATACGCATCGCGACCACTCCCCGCTGGCGGCCCGGCTGAAAGAGCGCACCGGCGCCATCGTGCTGGCCGAGGGGCCGCACCGGCCGGCAAGAGCCCTGCATATCGGCGAGACCAATGCGCTCGACGCCAGTGCAGACATGGCTTTCGTTCCCGACATCGCCCTTTCCGACGGCGAGGCGGTCGATGGCGACGGCTGGTCGATCAGGACGGTTCTGACCCCGGGCCACACCGCCAATCATGCGGCATTCGCGCTGGAAGGAACCGGCATCCTGTTTTCGGCCGATCATGTCATGGCCTGGGCAACCTCCATCGTCGCCCCGCCGGATGGAGCGATGGCCGATTACATGGCCTCGCTGGACCGGCTGATCGACCGCGAAGACCGCTTGCTGCTGCCCGGACATGGCGGGCCGGTGACGGCACCGCGCGCTTTCATGCGCGGGCTGAAGACGCACCGCAAGATGCGCGAGCGCGCCATCCTGGAGCGGGTCCGGGCCGGCGACCGGACGATCGTGGACATGGTCAAGGCGATCTACAGGGATACCGATCCGCGGCTGCATGGCGCCGCCGGATTGTCGGTGCTTGCCCATCTCGAGGATCTGACGGCGCGCGGTCTGGTTGTGACCGATGCCGCACCGGCCATCGACGGCATTTTCACGCCGGCCGGATAGGCAATGCAGCCCACTGCCAAGTGCCCGTGCCTCACTCGGCCGGCGCGGCGCCAACCTGACCGGCGACTTCCTGGTCGAGCTCGGCAAGGAAATCGACAATGCGCGCGGCATTGTCGCCAAGGTCGTAGCGACCGTAGCGGGACGCCGACCGCATGTCGACGATGACCGTATCGCCATCGTCCGTCACGCGGATCGCCACATCGGCGGGAAGGCCGATCACGAAGCCCTTGGCGACGGCGGTGATGGTCACCTCGCTTTGCCCGGCGAGATCAGGATAGGGTTCCGATAGATCCCAGTCGCGCCGGTCGAGTACAGTTTCGACGGCATTGACGACAGTCTCGAACGGCAGGTCGTAGCTGCGTGCGCTGACCAGCGGATAGCTATCGGTCTGCAGCCGCTGTTCCCCAGGCGTCGACGGCGCAAGCACGTTCATATCCTTCGTGCGGTCGCTCACGTCGAGCGCCGGCGGTTCGTCGAAATCCGTCGAGATATCCCTGAGCGGCGGATAGATCGTCGCCCAGTAGGCGGCGACGCCGTAGGGTGCGAGCACCAGCAGCGCCAGCAGCGCGCCGACCGTCAGGTCGCGACCGCCGCGGTCGCCGAAATTCCAGAGCCGCGAAAAGGCAAATCCGGCAAACAACAGCGCCATCGCCGCCAGCAGCGCGACAATGCCGAGCACCCACAGAAAGACAGGTGTTTCGACGAGATCGAAGCGATGGCCGACAAAGACCGTCAGCAGCAGCACCAACGAAAAAGCGGCCGTGCGCCGCGACCATCCGGCTGCCCTCGACGTTTGCCGTTCAGGAATACTTGCCATCGATTGCCGTACCACCCCAACCCGAACGGAGACTTAGAACCTTTTTGCGATGCCATGAAGCCGAAACATGCGACATCGCGTCAATCCGTCGGCAGGCGATAATCCTTGAACTGCTGGCGCAAGGTGATCTTCTGGATCTTGCCGGTGGCGGTGTGCGGAATTTCACCGACGAAGGCGACATCGTCCGGCATCCACCATTTGGCCACCTTGCCGTCCATGAAGTCGAGAATATCGGCCTTGCTCGGTTCCTTGCCCGGTTTGCGGACGACGACCAGCAGCGGCCGTTCGCCCCATTTCGAATGGTGGACGCCGATGGCTGCCGCCTCGGCGACATCGGGATGGCCGACAGCCAGGTTCTCGAGGTCGATGGTCGAAATCCATTCGCCGCCGGACTTGATGACGTCCTTGGCGCGATCGGTGATCTGCATATAGCCGCCCGCGTCGATGTGGGCGACGTCGCCGGTATCGAACCAGCCATCCCCGTCGAACTGCTCCACGCCGGCGCCGCCATAATAGGCACGGGCAACGGCCGGCCCACGCACTTTCAGGCGGCCAAATGTCTTGCCGTCCCAGGGTTGCGCATTGTTGTCGTCGTCGGTCACCTTCATTTCGACGCCGAACGGCGGATAGCCCTGTTTCTGCTGGACATCGAGCCGGGCTTCGCCCTCAAGACCAGCATAGTCCGGCTTCAGGGTGCACAGCGTGCCGAGCGGCGACATTTCGGTCATGCCCCAGGCATGGATGACCTGGACATCGTAGTTCTGCTGAAACTTCGTCATGATCGCGCGCGGGCAGGACGAGCCGCCGATGACGACCTTATTGAGATAGGGAAGCTTCTTGCCGGTCTCCTCCAGGTGCTGCAGCAGCATCATCCAGACGGTCGGCACGGCCGCACTGAAGGTCACCTTCTCGGTGTCGAGCAGTTCATAGATCGAGGCGCCGTCCATCTTGCAACCGGGCATGACCAGCTTGGCGCCGATCATCGGCCCGCTCTGGCCAAGGCCCCAGGCATTGGCGTGAAACATCGGCACGACAGGCAGGATCGTGTCGCGCGACGACAACCCCATGGCGTCGGGCATGGCGGCGATCATGGCGTGCAGCACGTTCGAACGGTGGCTGTAGACGACGCCCTTGGGATCGCCCGTGGTCCCGGAGGTGTAACACATGCCTGCGGCGGTGCTTTCGTCGAAGGTCTTCCAGGCGAAGACGCCATCCGCCTCCTCAAGCCAGTCTTCATAGGCGACCACATTGGGCAACGTCGTCTGCGGCATGTGTGCCTTGTCGGTCAGCACGATCACCTGTTTCAGCGACTTGACGGCGCCGGCGATCTTCTCGAGCAGCGGCACGAAAGTTAGGTCGACGAAGACTGCCTTGTCCTCGGCATGGTTCATGATCCAGACGATCTGCTCGGGAAACAGCCGCGGATTGAGCGTGTGGTAGATGGCGCCGATGCCCATGATGCCGTACCAGGCCTCGATGTGGCGGGCGGTGTTCCAGGCCAGCGTCGCGATGCGGTCGCCCAACCCATAGCCGTCGCGTTCCAGCCGCTGGGCGACCTTCAGGGCGCGACGATGGATGTCGGCGTAGGTGGTGCGCACGATCGGCCCTTCGATCGAGCGTGACACGATCTCGCGCACGCCATGCTGCCGCTCGGCATTGTCGATGAGCTTATGGCAAAGCAGCGGCCATTCCTGCATCAGTCCCAGCATTCGGTCCTCCCTCACGCTTTTGCGTTGTGCTTTTTGTCCCATTGTGGAGCGAACCGACGGATTGTCCAGCCGCCAATACGGCCGAGCACTGCATTGGGAACAACCGCCACAATCCGGCCATCGTCGGCGTTAAGCTTCGTTAACGGGCAAAGGGGTGCGATTGGCGACTGAAAGAGGTTCGCATGGACGCGCAGCTCGACGACAAGGCTCTCGAGAGTACGCTTGCCGAAAGTCTGGCCGATCTGGTGCCGGACACAAAGACTGTTTCCGAAGATGAATTTGTTGAAGTTGTCGGCGGCGCGCTGGAAGCGGTCGGCGGCACGTTGCTGTTCAAGATGTGCGTCCAGAACCAGGGCGAGGACCAGCACGTCGCAGCCGCGTCAGTCGGCGATGGCGGAAACCGCCAGTTCCTGCTGCTCACCTTGCCGACCGGCGGTGGTTCCCTGAAGGTCGAGACCGTATCGAGAAGCAGCAACCCGGTCGCCGGTATTGCTGCCGCCTATGCCGGTCTCATGGACGTGTTCAAGGCCGCTGCCTGACAGCTGACGACAAGTATCGAGGATATTCGGAGGCGCGATCCGGCAGTGCCGGCCTGGGCAGGTGTTTGCGTGTTGCATGGCGACGGCAGGCCTTGAACAATGCGTTTGCGCGACACATCTCAAAGTCGACGCAAGGAGAGCCGCCGCATGGATCAGATCGCCAACCCCGCACCCGGTTTCCAACGCAACCCGGACAAAATCATCACCATCGAGCCCTATGCCGGCACCGTTACCGTGCGCGCCGGAGACGTGGTCATCGCTTCAACAGCGAAGGCCAAGGTGCTGACCGAAGCTCCCTATCCGGCGGCCTTCTACATTCCGTTCGCCGACATCGATTTCGGCAAGCTTGGCCGCACCGACCACTCGACCCATTGCCCCTACAAGGGCGATGCAAGCTATTGGAGCGTGCTGCCTGCCGGCGAGACCGGCCAGAACGCCATGTGGGCCTATGAACGGCCTTTCGACGAGATGGCTGAAATCGGCAACCACGGCGCATTCTACGCCAGCAAGGTCACGATCGAAGCCAAACCGGACTGAGCCAACGCCGAAGGCATCGGGATACGCTCGGCTGGCCACTCACTCCGTGGTGCCGTTATTGCCCATGCCCTCGGCATCGTCGAGCCGCACAAAGGTCAAGCCCTTGGCCTTGAGCGCCAGCAGCCCCTGCACCACGCCTTCGCCGGCCGCATGGGTCGGCTGGTTGATATGCGAGATAATGACGTCGCCGTCCTTGGCCGCCGCGATGCGCCGCGCGGTTTCCTTGGCGCCGAGCAAGGAGCCGCCGTCGCCGTTTATCGAGAATCCCGCGACCTTGAAGCCAAGCTTGCGGATCATGGCGATTGCCGACGGGCTGTATTCGGCGGTTGCGCCACGAAACCATTTCGGCGCCGGCTCGCCGGTCCCGGCAAGAGCGGCGGCCCCCGATTCGACCTCGGCCAGCACCGCATCCGGGCTGCCGGCGCTGCGGATGCCGTAGATTTTCCGCGGCGTGTCGACCGCCGGGATGTGGTGGCCGCCGTGATTTTCCAGTTCGAACAGATCGGGATGCGCCCGCATGATCTCGACGGCGGCGGCGTTTCGCTTCAGCCAGATGCCGGTCACGAAAATGGTGGCGGGGATCTTGTTGTCCACCAGCGCCGAAAGGATCCGGCTGTCGGTCTGTCCGCCGCAGGCATCGAGCGTGAGTGCCACACGGCCGGCGCCGCTCGCCTGCGGCCTGATGTGCAGCGTCGGCTCGACGAGCGGCGCGGCATGGCCGGCGGATGCCATCGCCAACGACATGGCGATCATGCAGAGATTTTTTTGCAGCAGGCGCATCAAACCGATTTCCTGACCCGTCATTTCAAGCAGGCATCCCAAAGACCCGCATGAAGGCGGAAATCAGGATGATGCATAGCAGAAAAGCGCTCCACGCGACAATGTGACCGTTCCTGCGGCGAACGTGTCTTCTACCGCGTCGAGAGTCGTGCATGCGATGCATGATCTCAGATGACGCGTTCCAGCTGCATTTCGGTGCGCGAAAGAACCTCGCGCACCGCCTCGACCACCGGCTTGACCTCCAGGCCCCAGACGCAGCATGCCTTGCTGGGATCCGGCGCGCGGCAAAGGTCCTCTGCCATGCAGGCGCAAGGCATCGGCGGCTGGAGCGAGATGCTGGGCACGCCGACGGGACCCCAGCGCGACGGCTCCGTCAGACCGAACAGCCCGACAACCGGGGTCCCAGTGGCTGCCGCCATGTGCATCGGGCCGCTCTCATTGCCGAGAAACAGCCGGGCCTGTTTCAGCACCGCCAGCAGGCTTTCAAGCGACAGGTCACCGACGAGATTGACGACCGGCGGCGCGGTCCTGGCGACGATGCGTTCGGCGATCTCGCGCTCGTCCGGGCCGCCCACCAGCACGACGTCCAGGCCGGTCTCGCCGGCAATCTCGACGATCGCTGCTGCAAACCGCTCCGGCTGCCAACGTCGCCCCTCGAAGCTTGCACCCGCATGCACGGCGATGAAGGCATTTGGCCGCAGATGGTGCTTATCCAGCAGCGCCAATGCTTTCGCCGTCTCCAACGGCAGCGGCTGAAGGTTCGGAATCACCGTGCGAAGTTCAATGCCGAGCGCTTCGAGCGGCGAGAGGTAGCGGTACAGGAAATGCTGGCCATCAAAGCCGTAGGGCTTGGCAAGGACGTTGGCGGGCTGCCGCTCCAGCATACGCAAGGGTCTTTCGGAGGGATTGTATCCGACACGGGTCTTTGCGTTGACGAGCCCGGTGAGGATGCGCGACGTCTTCGAATCGGTCAGGTCGATGGTCAGGTCGAAGCGGAAGCGGCGCAACGCCCGCACCATGGCGTAGAGCTCCTTCCCGCGCTCCAAGGGCGTGCCGCGCATGCGGTCGCGCCTGAATGCGACCACCTCGGAAGCGATACCATGGGCGATCACGAAGCTCTCGAAGCGGGCCTCGCACAGAAAGACGATGCTGGCGCCGGGGAATTCGAGCCGCAGGTTCTTGGCGAGCGCCGAGGCGAGGACGAGATCTCCTATGAACTTGGTTTGAATGACCAGGATCGAGCGGAGCGGCGCGGGAGAGATCTGCAGCATCTGTTTCCGGGAGCAATTTGCGGATGGCCGCAAATTGGGCAGGAACAATGTCGAGATTACGCGACGCCGCCAGCACGTTCGCGTGAATTGTCTTACAAAACGGTAAGCTGGATGGATCCTATCCGCGGCCTGTTTTCGCAACCAGCACCGCTGCCTGCGCTGCCGCCAGCCTGGCGATCGGCACGCGATAGGGCGAACAGGACACGTAGTCGAGGCCGACCTCTTCGCAAAAGCGGATCGAGGCCGGATCGCCGCCATGTTCGCCGCAAATGCCGAGCTTGATGTCGGGCCGCGTCGCCTTGCCCTTTTGCGCGGCCATGCGCACCAGTTCGCCGACGCCCTCGATGTCGAGCGAGACGAACGGGTCCTGATCGATAATGCCCTTCTGGCGGTAGGTTTCCAGGAACGAGGCCGCATCGTCGCGCGAAATGCCGAAGGTCGTCTGGGTCAGGTCGTTGGTGCCGAAGGAGAAGAATTCGGCTGATTCTGCAATGACATGCGCGCGGATGGCGGCGCGGGGAAGCTCGATCATCGTGCCAGTGAGATAGTCGATCTTGACGCCGGTTTCCTCCATGACGCTCTTGGCAACCGCATCGATGCGCGCCTTGACGTAATCGAGCTCCTTCACCAGGCCGACGAGCGGCACCATGATCTCGGGGACCACCAGGGCGCCGGCCTTCCTGCCGGCCTCCACGGCCGCCTCGAAAATGGCCCGTGCCTGCATCTCGGCGATCTCGGGGTAGGAGACGGCCAGGCGGCAGCCACGATGGCCGAGCATCGGGTTGAACTCGTGCAGCGCCTCGGTGCGCTGCCTGAGCTTGTCGGGCGACACGTTCATGGCGGCGGCGACCTCGGCGATTTCAGCCTCGGTCTTGGGCAGGAATTCGTGCAGCGGCGGATCGAGCAGTCGGATCGTCACCGGCAGGCCGGCCATGATCTCGAACAGTTCGAGGAAATCCGAGCGCTGCATGGGCAGAAGCTTGGCGAGTGCGGCGCGCCGGTCCTTTTCGGTGTCGGCCAGGATCATCTCGCGCATGGCGACGATGCGGTCGCCGTCGAAGAACATGTGCTCCGTGCGGCAAAGCCCGATGCCTTCGGCGCCGAAGGAGCGCGCCATGCGCGCATCGAGCGGTGTTTCGGCATTGGTGCGCACCTTCATGCGCCGCACCGCGTCCGCCCATTCCATGATGGCGGCAAAATCGCCTGACAGTTCAGGCTGCAGCATGGCAACCGCGCCCTTCAGCACCTGGCCGTTGCCGCCATCGATGGTGATGATGTCGCCTTTGCGGAAGGTCTGCCCCATCGAGAGCAGCGTGCCGGCCCTGTAGTCGACGCGCAGCGAGCCGGCACCCGAGACGCAAGGCTTGCCCATGCCGCGCGCCACCACCGCGGCGTGGCTGGTCATGCCGCCGCGCGTGGTCAGGATGCCTTCCGCCGCATGCATGCCGTGGATGTCTTCGGGACTGGTTTCGATGCGCACCAGGATCGCCTTGCGCCCTTGTGTCTTCAAGTCCTCGGCGTCAGCTGAGGAAAAGACGATCTCGCCGGTAGCGGCACCGGGCGAGGCCGGCAGTCCGATGCCGATGACGTCGCGCGCGGCCTTGGGGTCGATGGTGGGATGCAGCAACTGGTCGAGCGAGGCCGGGTCGATACGGGCAACGGCTTCCTCTTTCGTGATCAGCCTGTCCTGCGCCATCTCGACGGCAATTTTCAGCGCCGCCTTGGCGGTGCGCTTGCCGGAGCGGGTCTGCAGCATCCACAATTTGCCGCGCTCGATGGTGAATTCGAGATCCTGCATGTCGCGGTAGTGCTTCTCCAGACTATCGGAGATGGTGACGAAGGACTGGAACGCGTCAGGCATCAGCTTCTGCAGCGACGGCTTGTCCGAGCCTGCTGCGATACGCGCCGCTTCGGTGATGTTCTGCGGCGTGCGGATGCCGGCAACGACGTCCTCGCCCTGCGCGTTCACCAGGAACTCGCCATAGAGCATCTTTTCGCCGGTCGACGGGTTGCGCGTGAAGGCAACGCCGGTGGCCGAGGTTTCGCCCATATTGCCGAACACCATGGCCTGGACGTTGACCGCCGTGCCCCAGCTTTCGGGAATATCGTGCAGGCGGCGATAGGTGATGGCGCGGTTGTTCATCCAGCTCGAGAACACGGCTGATATCGCGCCCCAGAGCTGCTCATGCGGATCCTGCGGAAACGGCCTGCCAAGCTCTTCCTCGACTTTGGCCTTGTAGAGCGCGATGACGCCCTGCCATTCGAGCGCCGTCAGTTCGGTGTCGAGCTCGTGCCCGAGACCGCCCTTCTGGTCCTCCAGGATTTCCTCGAACACTTCGTGGTCGAGACCCATGACGACATCGGAATACATCTGGATGAAGCGGCGGTAGCTGTCATAGGCAAAGCGCGCATCGCCGGAATCGGCGGCCAGCGCCTCGACCGTCTCGTCGTTCAGGCCGAGATTGAGGACGGTGTCCATCATGCCGGGCATCGAGGCGCGAGCGCCGGAACGCACCGACACCAGCAGCAGTTTCGACGGGTCGCCGAACCGACGACCGGTCAGCCGGCCGATGTGATCGAGCGCGACCGCGACATCGTCTTCCAACCCGGCCGGATAAATACGGCCGTTGGCGTAGTAGGCGTTGCAGACCTCCGTGGTGATGGTGAAGCCCGGCGGCACCGGCAGCCCCAGGCTGCACATCTCGGCCAGGTTGGCGCCTTTGCCGCCCAGGAGATTCTTGTCGCTGGCACGGCCCTCCGCCGCACCATCGCCAAAGGTGAAAACCCATTTGGTCATGCATCGCTCTCCGGTTGCAGGAGATTGGAAAGATTGGCGAAACGGAAAGTTCCGCCGGTCCGCCCTTGGAGCGATATGATGCTGCAGTGCGAAAGGCAAGGCGTCGGCAAAGCCGCCCGGCCACTACAATCGATTAAGCAAAGCCGTGCCTCAGGATGCGGCAAAAAGACTTGCTATGCCGGGGATTCTGGAGTAGAACATACAGTGAACAAAGAGATGGCTATGAAACTGTCCGGAAAACTCGACTATCTGGAAATGCCGGCTACGGGCGGGACGCTGGACCGGCTGAAGGCCTTCTACAGTTCCGCCTTTGCCTGGTCGTTCACTGACTATGGGCCGACCTATTCGGCCTTTGCCGAAGGCCTGGACGGGGGTTTTCAGGCCGACGCCGCCGAAGCGCCATCAAAGCCGCTGCCGGTGCTCTACAGCAGGGATCTGGAGGCGACCCTCGAGGCTGTCGAAAACGCCGGCGGCACGGTCGTCAAACCGATCTTCGCGTTCCCTGGCGGCCGCCGTTTCCACTTTGCCGATCCGGCCGGCAACGAGATGGCGGTGTGGTCCGAATAGCCAGCTCGTGCCGTCTGGCGGCGTTGCTTTTGCTGCCCAAACAGGCGTTCTCACCACCATTCATGGGGCATTGTGCTTTTTGGCTGCTCTGCTAATAACGCGCCGCACAAGCGACTCTGACGGCAATTGGGGCGTCGCCAAGTGGTAAGGCATCGGTTTTTGGTACCGACATTCCCAGGTTCGAATCCTGGCGCCCCAGCCATCCCGCTCAGGTCCGTTCCGGACACTTAGGACCGAGAGTACCTTTGCGATCTTCCATGAAGCCGATCGGCTAACAGTTCGATTGTGTCATAAATTCAGATGAGCCAAAGCCATCGCGGCAAATTCAGGTCTTGCACATGATCTGGACAGTGTCGCCTTGAACATCTCCTTCTTTCCATACATAGGTCGGCCGGGTGGGTGGCGGCTCAACATGGAACTTCAATGAACCTTCCTATCTTCGCCATCAACCTCGATCGCGAGACCCAGCGCTGGAGCGAATTGCTCGCAAGCGCCGAAGCGGCAGGCCTGACCTTGCAGCGCATTGCCGCCGTCGACGGCCGTGCGCTTGCCAAAGAGGCCTGGACGGAGATCGATCTGCCAGCCGCACGCAAGCTGAGCGGGCGCGACATCCTTTCCGGCGAATATGCCTGTTACCGCAGCCATATCCAGGCGCTGGAAACGTTCGTGGCCGGTGGCAGCGCCCATGGGCTGATCGTCGAGGACGACGTCCTCTTCAGCGAAAACACCATGCGGCGCATCGAGGCCATCATCGCGGCGGTGCCGGATTTCGACGTCATCAAACTGATCAACCATCGCATCAGCTTCTTCATGCGCGCCGTCGAGACGGCGGAAGGCGACGAGATCGGTCGTGCGCTGCATGGCCCGCAAGGCTCGGCCGCCGCCTATCTGGTGACGCGGGAGGGCGCGCAGGGTCTGTTGTCGGCGCTCGCCGTCATGAAAATGCCATGGGACGTCGCGCTCGAACGCTTTTGGGATACCGGCCTGAAGGTCTATTCCGCCCGCCAAAACGTGCTTGGCTTCGCCGCCAGCAGCGAGATCTCCGGCATAGCCGGTCCCTCGGGAAGCTACAAATCCGCAAGGTTGGGGGGGCCGAGCCGGCTACGTGCCGGGGTGTTGCGGGCCGGTGACGAGCTGCGCCGCCTGCATCACGTCCTGCTGCGGCCCCCTTTGCCGCGAGATACCCTGGACTATGCCAAGGACAACGCGCCGCGCCACACCTTGCTTCTGTTGCTTGCGGCACTCGCCATTCTGGCCATGGTTTCCGCGGTGTGGCGTGAGGCAGACACCTACCGCTATGCGGGCCTGGCGCTGGCCCTGGTCGCGGTCATCCGCTGGTTCAGGGTGGATCTGTGGACCTACAGCAAACCACTGATCGGTTGGGTCGGCTTCCTGTGTCTGGGCTGGTCGCTCTATGTCTTCATACGACTGGCGATCGTCTATTTCGGCACCCACCAGTTGGGTGGCGCCGAAGGCATTTACATGTTTCCGCTGTTCTATGCGACGACCGGATTCGCCTTTCTGCTGTTTGTCAGGCAGCCCGCACGGCTGGTCCTCTGGTTCATGATCCTCAGTCTTGTCTTCCTGGCGGCGGACACCGCCTGTTCGAACATGTTTCAGGATATCCAACCGGCCCCGTGGCTTTTCAACAATCCCATCCACGCGTCGGTGGCGGGCGGTTTCATCTTCCTCTGCACGCTGCAATTCATGGCTTACACGGCCCAGAGAACGGACCTCGGGAAAGCAACCAAGAACCTTTATTGGGCGCTGTCGACAGCCGTCCTGCTGCTTGCCGTCGTCAATATCATCGAGATGCGGTCAAAGGGCGTGTGGCTTGCGCTTGCGCTTGCGCTGCTCCTGTTGACGGTCATGACCCTGGCGAGAGGCCATCGCCGCGAACTGTTGGTTTCGGGTGGCGTGCTGGCGATCGTGGCGGCCGGCATTGTCGCAACACACAACATCTTCTCGTCCACCGCCGGCGACACCATGACCTTCGTCAAAACCCTGGTTCCGGATGTGTTCAGGCATGGCGTCCTTCCCGCATTCGACCGCGCCATCGCGAGCGATGCGGTTCCGCTTGCAGCCAAGGAAAGGCTGATGCTGTGGGCGGATGCGATCGATATCTGGAAACGCCACCCGATCTTCGGAGCCAGTTCCAGCTGGCTGACCGAGTGGGAGAACAGAACCTATCATCCCATGATCTTAAACGTCTTCCACAATGGTTATCTGGAAATTGCCGTGCGCTATGGTCTGGTCGGACTGGCGTTCTTTGCCTTTCTCTACACCTGGTCGGCCAGGCAGGTTCTGCTGGCCATGCGAGCCAAGCTTGTCGCTCCGGCCGCATGGTCCTGCTACATCTCCACACTGGTTTTCTTCGCCCTCAGCATCCTTACCAATTCCAACAACCGGCTGGCCATGGGTGAGGCCTTCATGTGGTTTGCCGCGGCGTTCGGCTTCTATTGTTTTTATGTTCGCCAGCAGAAGAACCTTGTCGCGCCGCGAACCTATTTTTAGGGCCTAACGGCGCAGCACGTATCTGATCAGCCGGTTGCGGCCAATGCACCTTTGAGGCCCCGCTCAATTTCCCGATAATCGGGAAAGTCGATGCCAAAATCCACGGCTTATCGCCGGCAACCCGTTTGTTACGATCGACACAGATCACAGACGGGGGTTGTCACGGATATGCTGACGGACAGGCAGGCACGCGAAGCGGTGGAGCAGTACCGCGAGGAAGGATATGCGGTCGTTCGACAATTCGTCGACGGCGACGAGATGATCCGGCTGAAGAAGGAAACCGATGCGGTCTATGCCGAAGGCCTCAAGCATCACGCCACCTTCCGGCACGGCAACCTGAATTTCCAGATCCTGCCTGAATCGGACTTTGGCCAACGCTATGTGCTGCAGGCTTACTGGTTTTCCTGGATGAATTCCTATTTCGAGCAGTTCCGCCGCAATCCCGACTATCTGAAGCTGCTCGAGGGTCTGATCGGTCGCGACATAAAACAGATCGCCCAACAGCTGCACTGGAAGCCGCCCGGCGCCAATGTCACGGGTTATCGCTTCCACCAGGATCTGCGCTTTCGTAACCAGGCCGCCTTCGACAATGTCGCCGACGCCACCGTGACAACAGGCCTCGCGGTCGATCGGGCGACGCTGGACAATGGCTGCCTTCAGGTCGTGCCCGGCAGCCACAAGCTCGGCTATCTCGGCCTGTCGGACGAGGGAACCGGCGAGCTGATGAAGGGTCTGACCGCCGAAGAAGAGTTGCGCAAGGTCGGCATCGACCCGGCGACCATCGTTCCGCTGGTGCTGGAGCCGGGCGATCTTGCTTTATGGGGGCTGCTCACCGTGCACGGCTCCTCGCCCAACAGGTCACAGCACGACCGCGCCTTTGCACTGTCCAGCTATGTGCGGGCGGATACGACGCAACGTGGCGAATGGGCGTTCAGGGACGGTGTTTCGGTGCCGCTCGGCAAGACGCCGGCATTGTGCAAATACGAAAAGCTCTTCGAGGAGCCGGGACCGATGTACGACACCACCGCCTGGTGGAAATGACGCTGCCGCGTCGGGCGACGGGGGCAGCAGGGGCCTGGCGTTCGCGCCAGGCCCCTGACGGCGTTGGCCGGCAATCCGGCAGCATTTCATGCGGTGAAGTCGGCCGACAGTTCGCGGATCAGGAAATCGACGAACGCGCGCACCTTGGCCGCAATATAGGTGCGGTGCGGATAGAGTGCGTAGATCGGGCTGGAGCCGGGGCGAAACTCATCCAGCTGCACTTCCAGCCGGCCGTCGCTGATCGCAGCATCGACCAGCAGGCTGGGCAGATTGCCGATGCCGAAACCGGCGGTGGTCATCTGGTAGGCGGCCTCGACGCTGTTGGTCGAGATGCGCCCGCCGACAGCCGCATCGAAAGGGCCGTCTGGTCCGATGAAAGGCCATGTGCCAAGCCGCTTGGCGAAATTGCTCAGCACGCAGGAATGGCTTGCCAGCTCATCCGGGTGGACCGGGCGGCCGTTTGTGTCCCAATAATCGGGCGTGGCGCAGACATAGTTGCGAACTTCCCCAAGCCGGCGGGCAATCAAGGCGGAATCGGCCTGACCGCCGAAGCGGATGGCGACATCGTAGCCTTCCTCGACAATGCCGACGACATAACGCGCGGTGAGGTCGAACTCGATCGTGGTGAGCGGGTTCTCTTCGAGGAATTTCGGCACCAGCTTGGTTATGCGCGTGTGGCCCAGAACATTGGAGCAGGAAACCCGGATCAGGCCGCGCGTCTCCTTGTGCAGGCCGCGCGTCGAATCCTGCAGTTCGGAAATGTCGTCGAGCAGGATGCGGGCACGCGGAGCATAGTCGCGGCCCGCCTCTGTGAGGCTGAGGCGCCTTGTGGTGCGATTGATGAGCCGGACGCCGAGGTCGTCTTCCAGTTCCTTGATGGTGCGGCTGACGGCCGTCGTCGACATGTTGAGATCGCGCGCCGCCGCCGACAGGCTGCCCAGCAGGCAGACCCGATCGAACACCCGCATCGCCGTCAGAAGATTCATCTTGCCTTCCCCTCGCCGTCGCGGCCCCGCCGCCATCGGCTGCGTCTTGTAGAAAACAGCGCCCAGCAACGACGCGGCAAGGGCATTCCACCGAATTTGGGCGTAAAATCAACAATGGGAGAACCGATATGACATCCAGACCTCTTCATCCGGCGATCGGCACATTTGCGAAAGGCGCGAAGAGCGGCGCGCTTGGCCGCCGCGAGTTCCTGGCGTTGGCCAGCGCCTTCGGTGCCAGCACGGCGATTGCCTATGGGCTCATCGGTCAACCGGTTCCGGCGCGGGCCGAGGAAGCCGCCCAACCCAGAAAGGGCGGCGTGCTGCGTGTTGCCATGCAGGTGATGGAGCTGGAAGACCCGCGCAAGTTCAAGGTTTCGCAGATGGGCAACATCGCCATGCAGTTTCTCGAACCGCTGGTGCGCTGGAAGCCGGATTTCACCTTCGAGCCGGTGCTGCTGCAGAGCTGGGAGATCAATGCGGACGCCACGGAATATGTGCTCAAGGTGCGCCCAGGGGTGAAGTGGTCGAACGGCGACGATTTCACCGCCACGGATGTCGCATTCAACATCACGCGCTGGTGTGAGAAGGATGCCGCCGGCAACTCGATGGCGGGGCGCATGACCGCCCTGATCGATCCCGACACCAAGGTGGCGCGCACTGGTGCCATCGAGGTTCGCGACGACCACACCGTGGTCCTGAAACTGTCGCAGCCCGACATCACCATTATCCCTGCGATGACCGACTACCCGGCATTGATCGTCCACCGCACGTTCAATCCGAAGGCAGCGCCACTGTCGGCCAACCCCGTTTCCACGGGTCCATTCGAGCTTAAAAAACTCGATGTCGGCGTTGCTGCCTCGGTGCGCAAGCGGCCGGACGGGTCGTGGTGGGGCGGTGAGGTGTTCCTCGACGGCATCGACTGGACCGACTACGGCACCGACTCGGCCGCCACCGTCTCCGCTTTCGAATCCGGTGAGATCGACCTGAACGGCCAGACGCAGTCCTATGACGTCGCCATGCTCGACAGGCTGGGCCTGAAGAAAAGCGAGATCGTCACCGCCGCCACCCTGGTCTCGCGCTGCAACGTCAACGCCAAACCCTATGACGACAAGCGCGTGCGCAACGCCATACAGCTTGCGGTCGATAACGAAGCGGTGCTGCAACTGGGCGCCGACGGCATGGGCATCGTCGCGCAGAACGATCATGTCGGACCGATGCATCCCGAACACGCCGACCTGCCGCCGATCAAACGTGATCCGGCCCGGGCCAGGGCATTGCTCAAGGAAGCCGGCCAGCTCGATTTCGAGTTCGATCTGATCTCGGTCGAAGCCGACTACCGCAAGGAAAGCTCCGATGCCGTCGCCCAGCAGATGCGCGACGCCGGCTTCAAGGTGAAACGCACCGTCATCCCGGAATCGGCGTTCTGGAACGACTGGACGAAGTATCCCTTCGCGACGACCAATTGGAACGCCCGACCGCTCGGCATCCAGACCTATGCGCTTGCCTATCAGACCGGTTCGGCATGGAACGAGACGGGGTTCGCCGATCCAGACTTCGATGCCAAGGTCCACAAGGCCAATTCCATCGCCGATCCGGAGCAGCGCCGTGTGGTAATGAAGGAACTCCAGGTCATGCTGCAGGATTCCGGCATCATCGTTCAGCCTTACTGGCGAAAGCTGTTCTGCCATATGAAACCTTCCTTGATGGGCTACCAAATGCACCAGGCCTATGAGCAGGATTTCACACGGGCCTGGCTCGCCGCCTGATCGCGGACGACCCCTCCGACAGGGCGGCGCATTTTCTGGCGCCGCCCTTAGAGCAGTTCACCGTTTCACGGAAACGGCGAGCTGCTCTAACTCTTTGTTTTGAGGCAATTTTGGCCGGAAAACCGCTTCACACTTTTCCTAGAATTGCTCTGGCCTGCTCACCGGGGACGTTGCGCCGAAGCGTCGGCCTCAAGGGCGTTCGAGGGGCAGTGCGGGCTTTGTATCGGGCATGATGCGCAGATGCGCCCACACATGCCCTGCCTTGTCAGGTCGGCCGGGATTGCAGGCCGCCACACCGGACCGGCTGGCACATCAAGTGTGTGAAACATTCTGGTTTCTGCCTCTGTCATCATCTAGCTCCGGTTCATGGCTGGAGCTTACTTTTGACTGGGGGCAGCGAAACCCGCTTTCCCGGGCAACGACCTTCCCGAGAACCGGGAGAATTCGTGCTCTTGGTGCCGAGAGGGACCCGAAGCAGCAAGACGACCGCATGAGCGGTCTGCCGCACCGGGTGCTATTGCCGGATCTCGACAGGTCTCTGCCGCTCAGTTGAAGTGAATTCGCCTGCCTATTGTGCGGAACTCTAGCCTGTCTTGGACGTTAGACCCGCCATCTGAAAGATATTTCCTACCGACGCGATAGGCAGTATTACGAAGCGGGTGGGACGCCCCGAGCCACACGGCCTGTCGGATATGAAGCAATTTTGCGGTTGAGATCGCGGAACATGCAGCGTTATTTCCATCCGATCTGGAGATCTTAAATTGCCAGCTCGAATATGCTGCGTCTTTGGCAGCTGGCAATTGCTCAGCCTGGTTGCCTCACTTCGCCAATCAACAATGGATGGAAGCTCCCCGGCGGATCAGGAGCATGAGGACTATCTCCTGCTTTATGAAACGGCCGGCGTTTCCGAGCATTTCAAGACCGGTCTTGCTGAACTTGCGTCTAAAGTATGGACCTGGAGACGGATCATATGGGCGTACGACCTTCTGACGTCCGAGCGTAAATATGGGCAACTGCAAATTTTCCGGATCCATCGTCTGATCCGAGACACAATTGGTCTCGACGCGAGTTCCGTAGCTGAAATCTGGGCCTGCTTCGTTAACCGGCCGTCGGAAAAAATACTGCTGGATTCATACCCTGAAGCCAAGATCGTTTTGTATGAGGATGGCTTGACGTCATACCTTCCATTCGAGATGGCAACCATGGCACGGCCGCCGGGCACAAGGTTTCGACGACGCATCACCGCGGTCTTGATTGCAGGACTCTCTACAATTTCACCGGCGTTCCGATTGAGGAAAGCGGCCGACAGGATAGAAAGACACCATCTGAGACGGGTGACGAAGTTTTATTCTTTGCTTCACGAAATCCCCATTCACGATGCACTGGAGAACGTACCAAGATTTCAGGTCGGCGCTTCGCTGATGCGCGACGTAATAGGTGAAGCCTGCAGGGATGCGCTTTCCGGCGGCGATGAACATTGCCGTGCGTCAGCCAACCCACGGATCCTGCTGCTCGGCCAGGCATTGTCGCGAAACCGCATAATGTCGTACGCGCAAGAGGCGGCGATCTATAGACGAATTGCGGAGCAGATCGTCGAGAGGGGATACGACGTCGTCTGGAAGGAACATCCCAGAATAAGCAAGCCCTTTTTCCCCGAATTGCTGGATGCAGTTGGCAATGTGACGGCCGACGCCAACACCAGGATCATGGAAGCTAACCTGCCACACATATATCCGATAGAGCTTTTCGTATCC
>NZ_RZQA01000099.1:0-11281 GCF_004022915.1 Mesorhizobium sp. M7A.F.Ca.US.006.04.2.1 | reverse complement strand
GCTCGATCCGGCCGGTGGTTCGCATCGCGTCGCCTGCCATTTCCCGGAGCCGGTCAACACTTTCAGGGCTGTCTGAGTGGCCTGTCGAATTCACCCGAGGGAATTTTGATCGTGACTGAGGACCATTCCGCGAATGCCGGTACGGCAGAACCCGCGCGCTTGCCGCTCGAAGGCATCAAGGTTCTCGACCTCTCGCGTGTGCTGGCGGGTCCCTGGGCAACGATGAGCCTTGCCGATCTCGGCGCCGAGATCTGGAAGATCGAGAACATCGACGGCGGCGACGACACCAGGGCGTGGTCGGTGCCGAGCTACAAGGGTGTCTCGACCTACTATCTCTGCGCCAATCGCGGCAAGCAGAGCATCGCGCTCGACATGAAAAGCCCGCAGGGGCTGGCGATCGTGCGCGAGCTGGCGGCGAAGGCCGACATCGTCGTCGAGAATTTCCGCTCAGGTACCGCCGATAGGCTCGGCGTCGGGTTCAAGGAGCTGAGCGCGTCAAACCCGCGCCTGATCTACTGTTCGATCTCCGGCTACGGCCAGACCGGACCCGATGCCGGACGGCCCGGCTATGATTTCGTCATGCAGGCCGAAAGCGGCCTGATGGCCATCACCGGCGAGAGCAATGGCGAGCCGATGCGCGTCGGCGTCGCCATCACCGACATCGTCTGCGGCATGGTCGCCACTCAGTCCATCCTGGCAGCGCTTTTCGAGCGCGCGACAACTGGCAAGGGCCAATTCCTAGACCTGTCACTGATCGACTGTGCGCTCAGCCTGCTGATCAATGTCGGCAGCGGTTACCTTAACACCGGCCAAGAGGTCGCCCGCTACGGCAATGCCCATCCGACGGTCGTTCCCTATCAGATATTCGAAGCCTCCGATGGCAGCTTTGCGCTGGCGGTCGGCAATGACCGCCAGTTCGCGGCGCTGTGCGAGAAGGTCGTTGATCTGCCACATCTGGCTGGGGATGCGCGCTTCATCAAAGCAGGGGCGCGCGCCACCAACCGTGAGGCGCTGATCCCGCAACTAGCCGCCGTCTTCAAGACCAAGCCACGTGACCACTGGATGGCCACCTGTGCCGCCGCCAGCGTGCCGGCCGGCACGGTAAAATCGATACCGGAAGTCTTCGACAGTTCCAATGTGCGCGAGCGTGGCCTCGTCCAGACCTTGCCGCATCCGCATCTCGGCTCCGTCGCCATGGTGCGCCCGGCGCAGGGACTTGCCGCGCAGCTGACCGCGGACTTCACCGCGCCGCCGATGCTGGGCCAAGACACAGCTGCCGTGCTGGCCGACGTGCTCGGCTATAGCGCCGAGATCATCGACCAGCTGATCGGCACCGGCGCCGTCGGCGTCTATACGCCGGCCGCCGAACCGATCCCCGCCTGATCTTCATGGAGCCTGACGGGCCTTCGTCTCGCATTGCAGGTCGACTGAATGGTTCTTCAAGAGGGCGAAGAGCCGTTCCTTGTTTTGGCGCAATCCCCTGGGGAAAGCGCTATGCGCTTTTCCCGGGAAACCGCTTCACCTTTTCTGGAATTGCTCGGCCGGCTACTTCTGCTGGCCGTAATTCTTGTAGCGCCCGCGAATGGCGGGGATCTCGCTGCCCTCGATGAGCACCGGCGTGCCGGCGCTGCGCGCCAAAAGGTACTGCCGCGCCAGGGTTTCCAGCTTGATGGTGCGGATGAGGGCCGTGTCGAGATCGCCGCCGAAGGCGATCATGCCATGATTGGCGAGCAGGCAAGCCGTGCGGTCCTTGAGCGCGACGACGGCAACCTTGGCCAGTTCGCTTGACGCGAAAAGCGCATAGTCCGAGCAGCGCACATCATCGCCGCCGAAGCCCGCCACCATGTAGTGGAACAGCGGCAGCGGTTCACGCAGGCACGACAGCGCCACGCAATGGTCGGGATGGGCATGCACGACGGCGCCGGCCTCGGGAAACGCCTTGTAGATCTCGGCGTGCATCTCCCATTCGCTCGACGGCCGGAACGCACCGTCCCAGGATCCATCGAGCTGCATCGCCACCATCTGCTCCGGCCGCAAGGCGCTTGTGGCTATTCCCGTCGGCGTGATCAGCATGCCGCCTGTCGTGCGCACGCTGATGTTTCCGGTGGTGCCGACATTCATCCCGCTGGCGTCCAGCGTCTGCGTCGCGGTGATCAGGCTCGTGCGTTCGATTTCGAGTTCCATCACGATGCTCTCCTTGCCGGTGGCCATGTGTCGATCGCCGGCGCAATAGTGCTCGGCCGTGTCATGTCTTGCAGAACGTCGGTGAAGATATCGGGGCCGCCGAGCTTTCCCGATTTCAGCATCAGCGCCAGCGGATCGGAGGGCCGGCCGGGGAGGTGAGCGATGGCGCGCGACAGTCCGGGGCCCTCATAGGCGCCCATGGCGATCCGGTCGATGCCGAGCGCCTTCACCACCGAACCGGCGGTCTCGCCGCCGGCGACGACGAGCCGGCGGACGCCGAGTTCGCGCACCAGAATCTGGGCAATCCCGGCCAGGATCTCTTCCGCCCTTGCCGCCACCATATCGCGGCCATGCGCCTGCTGCAGCGCTTCGACGGTCGCTTGCGGCGCTGTCGTAGCAATGGCGATCATCGCGCCGGGCAAATGCCGTTGGGCGAAGGTACGCGCTTCGGCCATGACATCGGCGCCGGCAAAGGCGCTGGCAAGGTCAATCGTCAGCAGTGGATTGTTTTCCTCGAAACGCTCGAGCTGTTCGATGGTGCGGTCAGCGACGCTGCCGGCCAGCACCGCTGCCGGCCCTTCGACGGCCGGCAGGCTGGCGGCAACGAGATCGCCTGTATCCAGCAGCCCATGCGTGAGCCAGGCCGGTGGCAGATGCGCGGCGACTGAGGAATTACCGGTCATCAGCGGCAGGTCGAAGGTGGCTTCCGCGATCGCCGCCAGATCGCGCTCGCGGATGGTGTCGGTGACCAGCAGCGTCTCGCCACGCGCGCTGTGTGCTCGTATAGCGCTTCGGATGGCTCCAGCGCCGGCATCGACGACGAGATAGGGCACCAGCCCGACCTTGCCCCTGCTCTGCGCCTGCAGCACGCGAACCAGATTGGAATCGGTCATCGGCGTCAGCGGATCGAAGCGCTTGGGCGACTCAGCAAGCAGCTGGGGACCGCCGAACATATGCCCCTGATAGACGGTGCGCCCAGTCTCACACAGCGCAGGGGCGAACAGTGTGACGCCGCCGCCAAGGCGCTCGAGCAGCGCTTCGGCGCAAGGACCGATATTGCCCGCGGGCGTCGAATCGAAGGTGGCGCAATATTTGAAGAAGATCTGCCGCGCGCCAGCTTCGACCAGCCGGTCCGCGGCCTCCAGCACCTGGCGCACCGCATCGCTGGCTGCGATGACGCGGGTCTTCAGCAGGATCACATGGGCAAGATTGCCTGATGGGATCGGCGCGTCCAGCCCGACCGTGCATCCCGTCGGAATGCCGCGCGCGACCAGCATCGACGCCAGCTCGGTGCCGCCGGTCAGATCGTCGGCAATGGCGCCGAACAGCAAGGAAGGCATCGACGCGGTCATGCGGCCCGTCTCATGTCTGCCGGTTTCGGGGCGGCTTGTCTCATGTCGGTGGTCAGGCCATTCGTGGTATCATATACACAAGCCACGCGACGCAGGCGACGCCTGCGCTGTTGCAAGAACGGAGAGCGGATGTGACTGCTTCTATCGCGCCGATCGCGCGCGACAATCTGACGACGCGTGTCTATGAGGAGCTTCGCCGTGCCATGATGGAAGGCCGTTTCTGGCCGGGCCATCGCTTCAAGATCCGCGACCTTGCCGCCAGCCTTCAGGTGTCCGAGACGCCGGTGCGCGAGGCGCTGATGCAGTTGGTGCGCGAAAAAGGCCTGGAGATGGAGGCCGGCCGTTCGATCACCGTCGCCCAGCTGTCGCTGGCTCAGTATCTGGAACTGCGCAGCATCAGGCTGCATCTCGAAGGCATGGCGGGTGCCGCGGCAACGACGCGCATCGAGCCGCGCGAGATCGACCGTCTGGCGGCGGTGCATGAGAAACTCATTGCCAACGAGGACAATGGCCGCTGGTTCGAAGCCGTCCGCGACAATTGGGAATTCCATCACTCGATCTACCAGGCGGCGCAAATGCCGGAGCTGCTGGCCATCATCGAGGGAATCTGGCTGCGCAACGGACCGCTGGTGAACTACCAGTACCCGCACGCCCGGCCGACCTATGACGGCCGCCACCGGCATCTCGACATTCTTGAAGCGCTGCGGGCGCGCGACGAGAACGGTGTGCGCAAGGGCATTCAGCAGGACATGATCGAAGGCGGCCGCCTGCTGGTCAAGGTTCTCGAACGGCTGAACGACGGCGCGGTCACGCCGGAGGAACTGCGCCGCGCTGCGCAGAACGGCCGACTGGTGTCGGCCACCGGCTGAACAGTTTGTTCCTTTCCACCGCATTGGCGCCGGTCACGCCACCTGCGCCGCGGCGGCCATGCCCGCATCGGCAGCCTGCAGGGCGAGATCTATATCTTTTGCGGTGTGCGCAGCACTCAGGAACATGTTGTGCCGGGGATGGAAATAGGCGCCTTCGCGCAAGGCGGCCGAGCAGAAGGCGTTGGCCAGCTTGAATTCGGCATCGCCGTCGAACAGCACCATCGGCATCGACACCGGACCTGTCTGTCGCAGCGAAAGACCATGCTTCTTCGCTGCAGCATCGAGGCCTGAGCGCAGCCTGTCGCCGGCCTGTGTCATGTGGGTGACGGCGTCGGTGTCGCGCAGTGTGCTGATGGTGGCGATCGCCGCGGCCATTGCGACGGCGCCATACCAGAACGAACCCGTCACATAGACCTTGGTCGCGGCTTCGCGAAACCGGTCGGTGCCTGCGATGGCGGCCAGCGGATAGCCATTGGCGATCGCCTTCGAAAAGGCGGACAGGTCCGGCCGTACGCCGAGCGGCTCCCAGCTGCCGGCGAGGTCGATGCGGAAGCCGGCCCTGACATCATCGACGATCAGCGCCGCATCGGCGGCGGTGGTGAGTTCGCGCGCCCGTTTGGCGAAGGCGGCGGTCGGCAGTTCCTGGTCGCGGGCGATGTCGTGCCGGAAGGCAGTGACGACGACAGCAGCGAGATCGTTGCCGGCCTGCTCGACGGCCGCTTCGAGGCTGGCGACGTCATTGTAGTCGAAATGGATCAGATGGGCGCGGTCCTCGGCGGTGACGCCGGCCAGCGATGGCGTGCACCACGGCACGGCGCCGTGATAGGAGCCGCGCGCGACCAGCACCTTGCGTCGGCCGGTGCCGGCGCGCGCGATCGTCACGCAGGCCGTGGTGGCGTCGGTGCCGTTCTTCTGCAGCATTGCCCAGTCGGCATGCGCGACCGTCTTGACCAGCAGTTCCGCCAGCTCGACCAGCACCTCGCCGGGGCCGTTCATCGCATCGCCGAGGCGACGCTGCCGCTCGGCCGCCGCCTCGACCGCCTGATGATGGTGGCCGAGAATGTTGGGCCCCCAACTGCACATCAGGTCGATGTATTCGTGCCCGTCGACGTCCCAGACCCGGCAGCCGTCGGCGCGTTCGAAGAATTGTGGATAGGCGGAGCCGAGATAGCGCGTCGCCATGTGTCCCCACATGCCGCCCGGAATGACCGAGGCCGCACGCTCGCGCAGCAACTGGTCCTTGGAGTTGATCAGGGAAGGCATGACGAGGTCTCCGCTCATTGATATATCATATATTGAATGTGATGTTGGAAGAACAGGATTTGCTGGCCTTCCGGGATGGAGAACAGGGAGGCGACAGTCGCCTCCCTGTATTGTTTTGCTCAGTGGCTGAGTTCTGCCAGCGGCAGGTTGCAGCAGGCGCTGTAGCGCACGCCCTTGACGTCCGACTTGTAGGCCAGGATCAGGTTCGGGCTGATCAGCGGCAGGATGATCCTGTCCTTGATCATCTCCTCGCCGGCCTGGTGCCACAGCTTGGCGGCCTCGTCGCCGCTTGCCGCAAGGGCTGCCTTGTAGATATCCGCTTCCTTCGGGTTGAGCACCGACGGGTCGCGCTCCGCGCCGGCACGGCGCGACCAAGGGCTGCCCTTCGTCATGGCGAAATAGTCGATGTATTGCGAGGTGCCGTAATAGTCCGGCGCGTAGAACACCGCCGTCATTGGGATGCCGTCGCCATTGACGCGCTCGCGCCAATTGGCGAAGGGGATCGGCTGCAGGTCGAGCTTGATGTTGATCTTGGCCAGATCCTGCTGAACCTTCTGCATCAAGAGCGAGAGATCGACGCCGTAGACGTTCATGCCGGGGAACGCTGCCTCCATCTCGAAGCCGTCGGCGTGTCCGGCCTTGGCCAGAAGTTCCTTTGCCTTGGCAACGTCATAGGGCTGCGCCTCGAAGCCCGAACCGCCGGGGAAGCCGAGCGGGATCGGCGCGCTGATCAGCTGACCCTCGGAGCCGATGGTGAAGTCGAGGATAGCAGGACGGTCGAGACCGAGCGAAATGGCCTCGCGCACTTCGGGCGTCAGCGGCACCTTGTTGGCCTTGGCGCCGGGCGACAGCGCCACATAGATGAAGTTGTAGGACGGCACGGTCTCGATCTTGACGTCGCTGCCGGTCATCGTCTTGGCCGTGTCCGGGTCGATCTGCATGGCGATATCGGCGGTGCCGCTCTGCAGCATCTGCGCCTGCGCCACCGCATCCTTGGTCTGGCGTATGACGACTTCGCTCAGCGCCGGCGCCGTGCGCCAGTACTTGTCGTTGCGCGCCAGCCGCAGTTCCGAATTGGGCTCATAGGATTTCAGCACGAACGGCGCGCTGCCGGCCGAATGGGCCAGGAACCAGGCCTCGGCATTGTCTGTCGTCGAGGCGTCCGCATCGGCCTTGGCGCCGGCTTCGGAAGCAACCTTGCTGTTGACGACCGCTGCGTAGGGCGCCGCCGCGATGTTGAGGAATTCGGAGCTCGGCGCGACCATCTTGACGACGACCGTATGCGCGTCCGGAGTCTCGATCGAGGCGACATTGTCCATCAGGAACGAGGCGCTGCCCTTGAGGTTCTTCAGCCGCTCCCAGGACCATTTGACGTCCTTGGCTTCGACAGGCGAACCGTCCGAGAATTTGGCGGCCGGGTCGAGCGTAAAGGTGAAGCTGCTCTGGTCGGCATTGCCTTCCCACTTCGAGGCGAGCAGCGGGATCAGCTTGTTGTCCTTGTCCAGCGTCAGCAGCGATTCGTAGACGCTGGAATTGTAGATCTGGCAGGTGTCGCAGAAGGCGCGGTGCGGATCGAGCGAATTGAGGTCGATGTTACGCGCGATGACCAGCGGCTTGCTGTCCTGCGCGAAAGTGGCAGGCGCCCAGAAGGCGCTGGTGGCCAGCAGCACGGCCGCCAGCATCGTCGCCCTGGTCTTGGCTCTTGGTAGGATCGTCATGTCCATTTCATTCTCCCATTTTCTTGTCAGATCTTTGTGGCAATGCGTTGCTCTATCCACCCACGGCAATGAGGGATTGAAGCGCGGCCTTGAGCTTATCAGCGCCGCCCAGTGCGGCGCGGTTGAGCGGGGCCGATACGACGGGAGCCGAGAGGCTTCCCGTCACATGCAGGATCTCGTGATCGAGATAGTCGAACACGCGATCCTGAATCTCTTGTGTCAGCCGTCCGCCAAGCGACAGTCCACGCTGCACCTGCTCGACGACGGCCACCCGGTTGGTCTTGCGGATCGAGGCCTCCACCATCGGCCAGTCGAGCCCGGTCGGGTCGAGGCTGCGCAGGTCGATGATCTCGGCATCGACGCCGGTCTCCTCGACCACCTGCTTGGCGACGGCGACCATGCTGGCACTGGTGAGCAAGGTGCAGGCACTGCCCGGCCTGACGGTTTTCGCCTTGCCGAGTCGCACGCAATAATCGCGGTCATCCGCAGGCACAGGCCCTTCGCTCGGGAACAGTTCGACATGCTCGATGACGACGACCGGATCGTCGCATTTCAGCGCCGAATTCATCAGGCCGATATAGTCGAAGGGCGTCGTCGGGGCGACGATGCGCCAGCCGGGAAACAGCGCGAACAGGCCAGACGGATCGCCCGAATGCTGCGAGCCGTAGCCGGTGTGCGGCGAGACGCGCACCCGGATCACGATCGGCACCGGGAAGCCGCCGCCGAACATGTGGCGCACCTTGCTGACCGCATTGAACAGCTGGTCGGCGGCAACCAGGCAGAAATCGCCGAACATGATCTCGACGATAGGCCGCAGCCCGCAAAGCGCTGCACCCAGCGCCACGCCGACAAAACCGTTCTCGGCGATGGGCATTGCCAGTACACGCTCCGGCCAGCGTTCCAGCGCACCCTTTGTGGCGCCCGAAACGCCGCCGCGCAGCCGGTGCACATCCTCGCCCATGATAATGATGCGCGAATCCTTTTCCATGGCGCGCGCAATCACCTCGGACGCGGCAACCATGAACTTGACCGGCCTGGTGTCGGCTGGCGGCATATCCTCGATCTCGAGGAAACGCTCGCCCTTCAGTTCGGAAAGATCACCGCGTATCTGGTTGTCGACGCCGCCTGGGTCTGGCCACAGATGGTCGGGAATGCCCAGCGCGTTGCCACTCATTTCGGTGAGCGAATCGGCAGCGGTGTTGACCACCTCCATGACGCGCTGGTCGAGTGTGCCGAGGTCGGAAGCGTTCAAAATGCCCATCGTCTTCAGGCGAGCCGCCATCGTGACCAGCGGATCGCGCGCTTTCCAGGCGTCTTCCTCGGCCCGCGTGCGGTAGCCGAATTCGCTACCCGGGCGCGCGCCGCTCTGATGCAGGAAGCGGTAGCAAAGCGCCTCGACCAGCACCGGGCCACCGTCTTCCTCGATCGCCCGGCGCGCCTCGCGCATGGCATGGTGGACCGCCACCACATCCATGCCGTCGCATTCGATGCCGCGAAAGCCGAGCATAGGTCCGCGCGAGGCCAGCCGCGTCTCGCGCGTCTGCTCGTTGATGTGCGTCGAGACGGCATAGAGATTGTTTTCGGCGAAAAAGATCACCGGCAGCCGGTAGAGCGCGGCGATGTTCATCGCCTCATAGGCCGGCCCCGCCATCATCGTGCCGTCGCCGAAAAAGGCGACCGAGATGTTGCCGGTACCGAGCAGCTTGTCGGCCAGCGCATAGCCGGCCGCATGCGGCAGGTTGCCGCCAATGATCGCGCTGGTGCCAGGGATGCCGGAGGCATCGTCGCGCATATGCATCGAGCCGCCACGGCCGCCGCAATAGCCTGACTTGAGGCCCATGATCTCGGCCATCAAGCCGCGCACCGAGCCCTGCATGTCCGGGTTGAAAGCGTCATGCAACGGGTCGAATCCGCCGGGCGTCTGCGCGTTGACAAGCTTGGCCAAGACCTGGTGATGGGCGCGGTGGGTGCCGTTGATGCGGTCGCCCGTACCGAGCACGGACATGGCGCCGACCGCCGTCGCCTCTTGTCCGATGCTGGCATGCGCCGGACCATGCACCAGCCCGGCATTGGCGAGATCGAGCACTTTTTCCTCGAAACGGCGGATGAGCAGCATCTGCTGATACCAGCGCACCAGGCTCGAAACCTCGGCGTCGTTCCAGTCCGAATCGTCGACGTCGAGCCGCAACCAGGGCGCCGATGGCTGGATCGATGTCTGCTGGACCATGTCAGCTATTTCCGTTCTGGTAGATGATATATCAAATATTTTCTCAGTCGATTGCGTCCGGGCACTTTTCCTGGGCACTGCACTGGCTTGCGGGCACCGCACAAATGGAATTAAATTTCATTTTCTGTGCGAAGCCGAGACTAAGCCGGGACGGCGGCGTTCCGCAAGAGGAATTTTGAAGCCAGTTTTCGAGCCATTCCGGCGACAAGCCCCCTGCACCAATTCACGGAGGGAGCGGCTCTGCAAATCAGGCATTCGGCTGGCGGATCGGCTGGGTAAGCGAGCGGCTAGCGATCGGCCTGATGCTGGAAGAACTGCAAAAACAATTCCCGCTCGGTGGTGATGTCGAGCTTCTCGTAGATGCGCCGGCGATGGTTCTTGACCGTGCCGACGGTGATGCCGAGGCGCTCGGCGATGTTGGCCGTCGGGTGGCCGGCGAGGATCAACTGAACCAATTCCCGCTCGCGCAGCGACAGCTCCGGCCACAGACTGGCCGGGATCGTCGGCTCCTGCCGGGGCGAGGCGCCGGGGCCTGTCGGCGCCGACGTGCGGGAGAATTTGGTTCCGCGCGCCTTGATGTCGAGCGCATGCAGCGCCTCGAATACAGGCAACCGCTCGTCCAGCAAAGCGATCTCGCTCTCCTTGAACGACGTGGTCGAGCGGTCGAGGAAGATGCCGAGGCACCAGTCGCCGCCATCGGCAAGCATGATGCCGACCTCGTCGCAGATCTCCGACTGCGCCAGGAAGCCGGCAATGTACTGGCCGCGCTTGGCCTCGTCGTCGGCGAGCCGTTTCAGCGGCATGATGCCCAACCTGCGCTCGCGCCGCCACGAGGCATAGAACGGGTCGAACACGTAGTAATTGTGGAGATAGCGCCGGACCATCTCATCCGAGAAGCGCCGGTGCTTGATGAATTCGGGTGTCTGCGTCGCCGAATAGCGCGTCACCGTGACGAGGTCGTGGTCGATGTCGGCGCCGATCAGGTCGATCAGGCAGTCGACATGCCTGTCCGTGCCGATGGCGGCGATCGCTTTGGCGAGCGGCGCCCAGATATTGCCCATGCCCATGCCCTTTTCTCGGCGATGTCAGCCCAACCGTCATTGTGTCTTTAGGCATATGGCGCGAGGCCATCCAATGAATCTAGCCTGGCGTCAACCTAGACCAGATCCCGAGGCGACCGTGACCCAACCCAATCTCACCGCCCCCATTGTCGGCAACCCAATCGTCATCGGCATCGACGCCGGCGGCACCATGACCGACACGATCCTTGTCGATCAGGACGGCCACTTCAAGATCGGCAAGTCGGCGACCACGCCGAAGAACGAAGCCGAGGGTTTTCTGGCCTCGGCCGAGGACGCGGCGGATGCCTGGGGCATCTCGCTGGAATCATTGTTTTCAGGCGTCAACGTCGTGCTCTATTCCGGCACCGGCATGCTGAACACGCTGTTGTCGCGCACCGGCCGCCGGCTCGGCCTGATCACCACCAAGGGCCTCGAGGACATGATCCTGATGGGCCGCGGGCTGCAGGCCTGGGCCGATTATTCCTACGCCGACCGGCTGCATGCGGTCACCCACCATCATCCCGATCCGCTGGTGCCGCGCCGCCGCACCCATGGCGTCACCGAGCGGATCGACCAGTTCGGCGACGTCGTGCTGCCTCTCTATGAG
>NZ_RZQA01000999.1:0-2039 GCF_004022915.1 Mesorhizobium sp. M7A.F.Ca.US.006.04.2.1 | reverse complement strand
CAGCCAGGGCCGGATGACAGCCGAGACGCGCGAACGCATTCGCGAGACCGCCCGGCGGCTTGGCTTCCGGCCCAACAGCCTGGCGCAAAGCCTGCTCCGACGCCGCAGCTTCACCGTCGGCCTGCTCACCAACGATACCTATGGCCGCTTCTCGCTGCCGCTGATGTCGGGCATTTCGGACGCGCTGGTCGACAATGGCGTCTCGGTGTTCCTGTGCAATGTCGAGGAGGATCCGCGGCTGGGCCAGATGCATGTCGACGCCATGCTCGACAAGCGCGTTGACGGCATCATCGCCACTGGCAAGCGCATCGATCGCCATCTGCCCGTCGACCTCTCCAATCTGCGCGTCCCGGTGATCTATGCCTTCACGCAGCCCGACCCCGACGCCGTCGCCTTCGTCTCGGACGATGTTGGCGGCGCCCGGCTGGCCGTCGAGCATTTTTGCCGGCTTGGCCGCAAGCGCATCGCCCACGTCACCGGGCCGGCGAGCTTTGCCGTGGTACACGCGCGCGTTCAGGCTTACCGCGACGTGCTCGCCGAAAACGGCCTGACGGTCAGCGAGCCGCTGCTCGGCTCCTGGTCGGAAGCCTGGGGTCACCAGGCGGTTGCGCAACTGTTCGACGGCAAAAGCGAAAGGCCCGACGCGGTCTTCTGCGGCAACGACCAGATCGCGCGCGGCGTCATCGATGCTCTGCGCGAACGCGGCCTCGACGTCCCCTGTGATGTCGGCGTCATCGGTTTCGACAATTGGGAGATTGTGGCCGAGGCGACGCGCCCGCCGCTGACCTCTGTCGACATGAACCTGGTCGCGCTCGGGCGCGAGGCCGGGTTGACCCTGCTTTCGCTGGTCGGCGGCAAGCCCGCCGCGCCCGGCATTCGAAAACTGCCGTGCCGGCTGGTGGTGCGGCAGTCATGCGGCCATCCGCCGGGTGGCTGAAAACGAAGCGCCGCGCAATCGGCGCCAAGCCGCGGACCGCGGCCAACCTTGGAGGAGGAGAACATGAGGAACCTGATTGCCAAACTGGCCCTGGCCGCTGCCGTTCTGGGCGGCGGTCTCGGCACTGCCGCCGCCGAGACGGCCAACATATGGGTGCGCGCCGACGGTTCGAATTTCATGCCGAGGATCGTCGATGCCTACAACAAGGCGCACACCAACCAGGTCAAGCTCGATATCATCCCCAATGCCGAGATCATCCCCAAATACGGTGCCGCGGCCGCCGGCGGCACAGCGCCCGACGCGCTGTCGCTCGACCTGATCTACACGCCCTCCTTCGCCGCAGCCGGCCAATTGGAGGACATCACCGACTGGGCAAAGTCCCTGCCCTATTTTGCCAGCCTGTCGCCGGCGCATGTGAAGACCGGCACCTACAAAGACCACATTTACGGCCTGCCCTTCTCCGCCGACGCCTCGGTGCTGATCTGGAACAAGAAGCTGTTCAAGCAGGCCGGCCTCGATCCCGAAAAAGGCCCGGCCAACTGGGCCGAGATCGCGGCCGATGCCGAGAAGGTCAACGCGCTCGGCGGCAACATCAAGGGCTTCTACTTCTCGGGCAATTGCGGCGGCTGCAACATCTTCACCTTCACGCCCCTGATCTGGGCGTCTGGTGGCGACATCCTGAGCGAAGACGGCTCGAAGGCGACGCTGGACAGCCCGCAGCTGCGCGGCGCCATCGATCTCTACCGCTCGATGGTCAAGAAGGATCTGGTACCGGCAGGCGCACAGACCGACACCGGCGCCAATTTCTTTGCCGCCTTCGCCGCCGGCAATATCGGCATCTCGCCGTCCGGCGCCTTTGCCATCGGCGCGCTCAACACCCAGTATCCCGACATCGATTACGGCGTCACCTTCCTGCCGGGCAAGGACAGCGGCTGGTCGTCCTTTGCGGGCGGCGACAATTTCGTCGTCACCAAGGGCACCACGAAACTGCCCGTGGTGAAGGAGTTCCTCGATTTCGCCTATTCGCTCGAGGGCCAGACCATCCTTGCCAAATACGGAAGCCTGCCGGTGCGCGGCGACATCGCCAAGGACGCGTTGAAGG
>NZ_RZQA01000998.1:0-2043 GCF_004022915.1 Mesorhizobium sp. M7A.F.Ca.US.006.04.2.1 | reverse complement strand
CCCTTGTATTTGGCCGCCAGCGCCTTCTCCTTGTCCGGGTCGATCCACCAGGAATCGATGTCGGGACCCAAGTAAGTCGGCTGTTTTTCCGGGATGCCGAATTTGTTCCAGTAGGCCAGCCAGGTTACGGATCGGGTGAATTGCGGGACGCAATAGAAATTCCACAACAGAACCCGGTCGAGCGCATGAGTGGCGGCGAGCAGGTCGTCGCGATCCGTCGCGAAGATAACGCGTTCAACCAGTGCGTCGACCACTGGGTCCTTGATCCCCGCGTAATTTCGTGAGCCCGGTGTATCGGCTGCCTTCGAACTCCAGTACTCGCGTTGTTCATTGCCCGGCGAGTCCGACTGCGGCAGCCGAGAGGTTATGACGTCGTAGTCGAAATTGTTGACGCGAGCGATGTACTGGCTGGTATCGACTATCCTGAACGAAGCCGAGATGCCGATCTTTCCCAGCATATTTACAAATGGATTGACCGTTTGTTCGGCGCCCTGGTCGAAGCCCAGAATCTCGACGGTAAAAGGCTCCCCGCTTTTCTCATTGGTCATACGGCCATTCTGGATTTTCCAACCCGCCGCCGCAAACAGATCGATCGCTTCGCGCAGGTACGACCGCTCGGCCTTCGGGCTATCGAAGACCGGAAGCTTGAACTCCTGGGTAAACAGTTCTGGCGGGAGCTTGCCCTTGTATTGATTGAGGATCTCCAATTCTTTGCCCCGCGGCAGTCCGCTCGAAGCAAGTTCGCTGCCCATGAAATAGCTGTTGGAGCGGGTGTTGAGGCCGAAGGATTGGGTGCGGTTCAAGGTTTCGAAGTCGAAGGCGTAACCGAGCGCCTCGCGCACGCGCCGATCCTGGAACTTTGTCCGTCGCGTGTTCAGCATGAAACCTTGCATCGAGGCGAGTGATGTCGCCTTGAACTCCCGCTTGATGACATCGCCGGCTTTGAGAGCCGGAAAATTGTAGCGCGTCATCCATAATCGCGCACTGTTTTCAGCCTGGATGTCCTCATATCCGCCTTTGGTGAAGGCTTGCCACGCGGCGTTGTCATCGAGAATGTAGGTGTAGCGTCTGGTGTCGTAGTTGTTGCGCCCGACATTGATGGCCAGATCGGCGGCCCAGAAGTCCGGAACGCGTCGCCAGACGACTTCCGAACCAGGTTTGAAGCTCTCGATCTTGTAGGGTCCAGAGCCGAGCGGGATTTCAAGGCTTGGCTGGGTGATGTCGCGCTTCTTGCCGTTGGCATCGGTGCCTTCCCACCAGTGCTTCGGCAGCACCACCACATCCGCCATGATCAGCGGTAACTCGCGATTGCCCTTCTGATCAAAACGGAACTCGACTTCCCGATCTGAAACGGCGACCGCCTCGGTGACGTTGGCGAAATAGCGGTTGAACTGCGGACTTTCCTTTTTGAGAAAGTTGAATGACCAAATCACGTCATCCACGGTGATCGGTTGGCCATCATGCCATCTGGCACGCGGGTCGAGCCGATAAGTTGCGGATGAAAAATCGGCTGGGTACTTGTAGGCGTCTGCTATCTCGGGATGGTTGACGCTGCCCTCGTCAAGGGATTTCGCCATCAGCGACTGGTAGAGGAGCCCACCCTGATAGTTCAATCCTGCGGCAGGGGTGCCGCGTGCGATGAAAGGATTGAAGCTGTCGAAGGTGCCGAGTTCCACCGAATTCAGCGTGCCGCCCTTGGGCGCGTTCGGATTGACGTAGTCGTAGTGCTGGAAATTGGCGCCGTATTTGGACTCGCCGATCAGCGATGAGGTGGTGCGCCATTCGTCGGCGCGGGCAGCCTGCAATCCCGCCGCCAGAAGGGCTGCCGCCAGCAACGACTTGAGAAGCGTTCGGCCAACCGTCATGCACTATCCTCTTCGCGATGCCCGTTCATGGGCAATCTAGATGATTTGGCGCTCGTGAAAACCGTCATGCGCGGCTTTGTCGCCGCCTATGCGGTTTTCCCAATAAAAAAGCCGGGCTGAACCCGGCTTTTTCAAGGTCGTTGAGATGATATCGAAATTATTGGGCAGGCGCCGGTGC
>NZ_RZQA01000997.1:0-2046 GCF_004022915.1 Mesorhizobium sp. M7A.F.Ca.US.006.04.2.1 | reverse complement strand
CTTGAACTGAGGCAGGGATGAAAGGACTTGTTGCCCTGACCTGCCTGGCGCTTTGCGGCGGCCTCGTGCCGGCCGCCGGGCAGGTCGCGTCGACCTACAGGATCAAGCCTTCGGACGTGGTGCTCCCGCCCGAGGTGAAGCTCGGAGACTACCAGCGCACCATACGCCCATTCGACAACTGGACGCTGATCTGCGACGAGAACCTCAAAGCCCGCAAGAAGGTCTGCAACGTCTCGCAGATCATCGAGGACGCGTCCGGCAAGATGGCCTTCAGCTGGTCGCTTGCCGCCACCCAGGACGGCAAGCCGTACATGATCCTGCGCACCGCCCCGAACGCCAGGAGCGATGGCCTGGTGTCCGTGAAATTCGATGGACAGAAGCAGCCGATCGACGTGCAGCTGAACGGCTGCAACGAAATGGTCTGTGTCGGCATGTTGCCGGTCGGCCCCGTCATGCGCCGGCAGATATCGCAGAACGCGACGCCGGCGATCTCCTACTCGACGGTCGATGGGCAGACGATCACCGTTACCGCAACGCTCAAGGGGCTGTCAGACGCCCTTTCACCACTCAAATAACCGAGGCGCCACCATGAGCCAGCAGGACCAGTTCACGTCCGCCAAACGCACTCCGAGCGTCGAGGCGGATCGGCAGAGGCGGGCCGAGCCCCCAAGGCGCTGGCCACGCGCGGCCGGATATTCACTGCTGGGATTGGTCGTGGCGGGGCTTGGCTTCGCCGCCGGGAATTACGCCGCGGTCGCCAATCTGGTCGGCGGCGCGACGGCCGCACCTGCAGCAACAGCGGCGGCCCCCGTGCTTCCGGACACGCCCTTCCTCGAGCATGTCAAGCAGGCCGGTGTGCAGGCCTGCTCGACCGTCTATCCAGTGCTCGGACAGATCCTGACGACCGGCACGAAATACAGCGTCAAATCCCTGTGGAACGACCAGGCCGCCGACAAGCACGCCATCCAGGCTTTTGTCGGCATGGACTATGCGTCGGAACGCTATAGCGGACCGGCCGCCGGCATCGTCTTCGCATCGCCCACCGCCACGGGTTGCGAAGGGGCGATGGTGCGGGTGGCGCCATTCGCCAGCCCGTGCGCCGACATCCCATCCATCCTGCCGCAGGGCAGCAAGATCACCGACCATCTCGGGCAGGTCGAGGTCTACGAGCTCGGCGGCAATGCCGGTGAAGCGCTTCTCCTGCCGACGGGCAAAAGCTGTGTGGTGATCTCCCTTGCTTCGGCGGCGAAGTAGGACGCGAAGCGAGTGAGGTCAAGGAAAGGATGCCGACCATGAGATTGCAGGCTTTGGCAGTTTTGGGCTTGACCTTGTTGTGGAGCGGACAAGTCGTCTCAGCCGACCTTGTGGCCCCATCGGAACCGCAACAGGAGGAAAAGGGCATATGGGCGGCCATTGCCTATTCGCAGGCCGATAGCAAATACGGCTTCTTCTGGGGCGCCGACAAGCGGCAGGAAGCGAAGGACATCGCACAGAAATATTGCGAGAACGCAGGCGGAAAGGCCTGCAACGTCGTCACCGTCTTCCGCAACCATCGCCATTGGAATGATGACGACGAGACCGGCTTTCCCTACAAGCACTGCGGTGCGCTTGCCGTGGCAGACAAAGTGGAGAACCGTTTCACGCCCTGGGGCGTGAACTCGGCCGAGACCCGTCGGGAAGCGGAGGATCTCGCTTTGCATGCCTGCGAGGCGACGGGAGAGAAATGCAAGATCCGCGAATGGGTCTGCACATGAAGCTTGGCCCGAAGGCCGTCTCCGCATGTGGGGCAATCCTGTTTTCGTTGATGTCACCGGCGTCCGCGCAGCAGCAGGTGGCGGCTGTCCCGGATGGACCCTCATCGCTGCGTGAGGTCTATCAGGACTGGAGCGTGACCTGTTCGGTACGGGAAAAGGCGAGAGTGTGCTCGCTTGCGCAAGACCAGGTCCAGCAGAACGGGCAGAGGCTTCTTGCCATGGAGATCGCGGCACGCCCGGACGGTTCGACGACGGCTACCCTGCTTCTGCCCTTCGGCATCCTCCTTGATCC
>NZ_RZQA01000996.1:0-2067 GCF_004022915.1 Mesorhizobium sp. M7A.F.Ca.US.006.04.2.1 | reverse complement strand
CTCTTGCCCTGGTCGGTCGCCATGCCGAGCGTGGTGTAGCGCTTGAGATGCTCGACCGAGACAAAGCCTTCCCGGTGAGCCAGCCGCACATCCTCGGCCGTGACGTCGTGCTGGAAATCGACAAAGCTCTTGCCCTTGGCCCTGATCTCGAACACCGGGGCGGGGTCGGGATCGCCAGGCACTGCTTCGACGGTCGGCAGCATGGACGGTGTGCTCTGCCCGCCTGCGGCGGCGAGGCCGGCGGCGCGGCCTTCGGCGATGGCTTCGGCCGTCGAGAAGCTTCCGGTGAAGGCGCCTGCGCCGATCCAGCTCTGTGTCGGCTTTGGCGGCAGGAAAGCTTGCCGCGCGGCGTTCCATTCCGCCTTGGCGCCGGCCTGGCTGGCCAGATGGATGGTCGGCGACCAGCCGCCGGACATCAGCAGGCAATCGGCATGGATACTGCGTGCATCACCGATGAGTGCCCCATTGGCCATGTCGAAGCGCTGCAGCTTGAGGCCGGACAGCGCCTTGCCGCCTTCGGTGGCGACGACGGCATGGCCGGCAAAGATCTCTGCCTCGGCTTCCGCGGCCAACTTGCGCATCTCCGGCGAAAGTTCCGGCCTGACATCGGCGATGGCGACGACCGCAGCACCGGCCTTCTTCAAGGCGACAGCCGCCCGATAGGCGCTGTCATTGTTGGTGAACAACGCGATCCGCTCGCCCGGCAGCACGCCGAATTCGTTGGCATAGCGTTCGGCTGCATGCGCCAGCATCACGCCTGGCCGGTCATTGCCGGGGAAGATGAGCGGCCGCTCGAACGCACCAGTGGCCAGGACCACGGATTTGGCGCGGATCGCCCAATAGCGATGGCGCGGCTCGCCCTTGCCGGGGTGCTCCTTGTGGTCGCTGACCCGTTCGAGCGCCGCAAGCGTGTTGTTGTCGTAGTAACCCCACACCGTGGTGCGCGGCAGAAGCCGGACATTGTCGCGGCCTGCGAGCTGGGCGACGGTGCGCCGCGCCCAATCGGCGGCAGGCGCGCCATCGATCGTTTCCTCGGACCAGTTGGCCGAACCGCCGAAATGCGGCTCGAGATCGGCCAGCATGACGCGCGCACCCTGATCGGCGGCGGCCTTGGTGGCCATCAGGCCGGCAGGGCCGGAGCCGACGACCAGCACGTCGCAAAAGGCGTTCATGCGTTCGTAGCGGGCCGGGTCTTTCGCCGATCCGGCACTGCCGAGACCGGCTGCGCGGCGGATGAAGTGTTCGCAGAACATCCAGAAACGCGTGCCCTTGAGCGGGCCGAACACCGGTCCCATGAAGGTCTTGTAGTAGAACCCGGCCGACAGGATCTTGCCGCCGAGCTGGTTGACGGCGTTGATGTCCCAGGCAAGCGAGGGAAAGCGGTTCTGGCTGATGGCAACCAGCCCGTCATGGATCTCGACCATGGTCGCTGGAATGTTGGGCTCGCGAACCTCGCCCTTCAGCACCGTCACCAGCGCGTTGGGTTCCTCGACGCCTGCGGTGAGCAGGCCGCGTGGGCGGTGGTATTTGAACGAACGCCCGTACAACGTGACGCCCTTGGCCAGCAGGGCTGACGCCAGCGTGTCGCCGGCATGGCCAGTGTAGGCCGTGCCATCGAAGGTGAAGCGGATGGTTTTCAGCCGGTCGATGCGGCCGCCGGTGTCGGCACGGCGCGGGCTCATGCCTTGTCCTCCGCCTTGCGGCGCGCGGCCGGCCCATGATCGCCGCGCGCAAAGGCAACGCTGGAAATCTCATGCGTCAGCGTGTTGCGCACGACCTTGAGATGCGCGCGGCAGCCGCCGGAATGTTGCCAGACCTCATTGTGGTCGCCGGCCGGATTCAGCCGGTCATAGACATAGGCGTTCCACGCCTCGAAATTCTGCGAGGCGGGGTCGGGACGCTCACGATTGCCGTCACCCTGATAGGTGAACTCGATGACGTCGCGCGGGCCGCAATAGGGGCAAGTGATCAACATTGGACTCTACCTATTGCCTAATGCAGCCGCGGGTTTGCACCCTGGACCTTGTCGTCGATTACCAGCCCGCGGTGGAAGCTGTCGAGCGTGAA
>NZ_RZQA01000995.1:0-2068 GCF_004022915.1 Mesorhizobium sp. M7A.F.Ca.US.006.04.2.1 | reverse complement strand
CACCAGCACGACGCTGATCGCTGCACCCAAGCCCCAGTCCGGGCTCTGGAATATCCTGAGATAGATCAGCTCGGCAATCATGACGCTGCGGCCGCCGCCAAGGATCGCTGGCGTGACGAAGAAGCCGAGCGAGAAGACGAAAACGATCATCGCCGCGCCTATGATGCCGGAGCGCGTCATCGGCACGAACACCGTCCAGAAGGTGCGCATGCGGCTGGAGCCGAGCCCGCGCGCCGCCAGGAGCACGCGGTCGTCGAGGCTGCGCATGGCCGATGCCAGCGGAAAAACGGCGAAAGGAATGAGGAAGTGCGTCATGCCGACGATGACGCCGAATTCGTTGCGCACCAACGCCAGCGGTTCGGAAATGAAGCCGATCGCCTGCAGCCACGTGTTGATCAGGCCGCGATTGGAGAGCAGCGCCACCCAGCCGAAGGCACGGGTCAGCACGGAAATCCAGAAGGGAACGAGAATGCAGAACTCGGCGATCAGGCGCTGTGCCGGGGTTCCACGCACCCAGACGACGGTGATGGCGTAGGCAGCGGCCACCGAGACCACGGTGACGACCGCCGCGATGCGCAGCGTGCGGATGAACACCGACTGCACCAGATCGTCGGTGAGCAGCGCCTCATATTGGCCGAGGCCGGGCGTCGGCAGCGTAAAACTCCATTTGACGACGCCAAGGAACGGCCAGGCATAGGCCAGGACAAGAAACAGGAGCAGCGGCGCCATCAACAGCGCCGCGCCCATCCTGTCGGAGAGATAGGATCTCATTGACCCGATTACCCCGGCCCTGATCAGGCCGAGATGATCTTGGTGTATTCGTCGAGCGCCGGCCCGTAGTTCTTGGCGTACCAGTCCATGTCGAGCGCGATCTGCTTCTTCATGTTCTCGGGATCGACCGGGTTGATGCGCTTCTTGTCGGCCGTGATCAGCGCGTCTGCCGCCGGGTTTGCAGGACCTTGGCCGAGCTTGTCGAACATGACCAGCTGCTTTTCAGGGTCCTGGGCACTGGCGATGAACCTCATCGCAGCGTCCTTGCCGCCGGGGTTGTTCTTGAGCACGGCCAGCGCACCGGGCGAGATCAGTCCCTGATCCCAGATGAACTTGATCTTGCCGCCCGAATCCTGCTCGATCAGCGAAGCGCGCGTCGACCAGACGATCGCCATCGAGGCCTCGCCATTGAGCAGCACGCTCTGGCTTTCGGCGCCGCCACCCCAATAGGCAACGACGTTTTCCTTGAACGCGGCGATCTTGTCATGGGCGCGCTTGAGGTCGAGCGGGTAGAGCGACGCCGGCGCGATGCCGTCGGCCAGAAGTGCTGCTTCCCAGCTCGATACGCCCCATTTGTAGAGCGAGCGCTTGCCGGGGAATTTCTTCACGTCGAAGAAATCGGCCATGCCGGTCGGCGCGTCCTTGCCGTACTTCTCGGAATCATAGGCAATGACATAGGAGAAGAAATAGGTCGAGGCGGCGTATTCCCAACCAAAGCCGGGCCGCATCTTCTTCTTGTCGACGATGTTGTAATCGATCGGCTCGAGAGCCCCTTGGGCGCCGAGCGTGATGGCCGAGAAGGGGTCCACGTCGACGAGATCCCAGGTCGGCGCGCCGCTCTTGAACTGCGCTGCGATGGCGCCTTCGGTCGGACCCGAACCGTCCATCTTGACGGCGATGCCGGTGTCCTTGGTGAAGGCCTGGCCATAGGCGGCATCATAGGCAGTGATGGCATCGCCACCCCAGTTGACCAGCACCAGTTCCTTGGCCTGCGCAAAGGCACCTGTCGAGCGCAGCAGCATCGGCGTGCCGGCCAGCACGAGTACCGCCAGCTGTGTGAACTGCCGGCGCGAGATCTCGCCGCGACCTGCCCTGGCGGACAGGCTCTCGACGGCTTGTTTTTTGGTGTCATGTGTCATGTCAGTTCCCCTTTTTTGTTGTTGATAGTGCCGGAAAGCGGTGGAGCGATATCTCGCCACACCGTCGTCATTGCCCTCCATGCGGAAGGAGGAAACCCTTTTCCGCCGGCCAGGTGAGCCAGACGGAATTGCCCTTGCTGAGCGCTGCGGCCGCCACC
>NZ_RZQA01000994.1:0-2069 GCF_004022915.1 Mesorhizobium sp. M7A.F.Ca.US.006.04.2.1 | reverse complement strand
AAACCGCCGGCCCAGTGCCGGCGGTTTTGCGTTTCGGCGGCGAAAACAGGCCGGTTCGAACGACCGGCAAAGGCCGTGGATTGGACCAATTCCGTGTTTCTGGACAGGGTGAAGCGCGGCGGCTAAAAGGCCAAGTCCTAATCTTCTAAAACGCAGAGCCCATTTCCGCCGGTTTGCCGGCGGCCCTTCCGAAAAGGCAGCATTCATGAGTGGCGTGAACGAAATCCGGTCGACATTTCTCGACTACTTCCGCAAGGAGGGTCACGAGATCGTCGCGTCGAGTCCGCTGGTGCCGCGCAACGACCCGACGCTGATGTTCACCAACGCCGGCATGGTACAGTTCAAGAACGTCTTCACCGGCCTGGAGAAGCGGCCCTATTCGCGCGCCTCGACCGCCCAGAAGAGCGTTCGCGCCGGCGGCAAGCACAACGATCTCGACAATGTCGGCTACACCGCGCGTCATCTGACCTTCTTCGAGATGCTCGGCAACTTCTCCTTCGGCGACTATTTCAAGGAGCGCGCCATCGAGCTTGCCTGGAACTTGATCACCAGGGAATTCGGGCTGAGCAAGGACAAGCTGCTGGTCACCGTCTATCACACGGATGACGAGGCGGCCGGCTTCTGGAAGAAGATCGCCGGTTTTTCCGACGACCGCATCATTCGCATCGCGACCTCGGACAATTTCTGGGCGATGGGCGACACCGGACCCTGCGGGCCGTGCTCGGAGATCTTCATCGACCGCGGCGAGCACATCTGGGGCGGCCCTCCCGGCAGCCCGGAGGAGGATGGCGACCGTTTCCTGGAATTCTGGAACCTGGTGTTCATGCAGTATGAACAGGTGACGAAGGAGGAGCGCATCGACCTGCCGCGCCCCTCGATCGACACCGGCATGGGCCTGGAGCGCATGGCGTCCATCCTGCAAGGGGTGGAAAGCGTCTTCGAGACCGATCTGTTCCGTCACCTGATCGACGCGGCCTCGTCCGCGATCGGGCATGGTCCCGACAAGGAGACGGTCGCCTCCTACCGGGTCATTGCCGATCATCTGCGCTCGTCCTCCTTCCTGGTCGCCGATGGCGTGCTGCCCTCGAACGAAGGCAGGGGCTACGTCCTGCGCCGCATCATGCGCCGCGCCATGCGCCATGCACAGCTGCTCGGTGCCAACGAACCGCTGATGTGGAAGCTGGTGCCGGCGCTGGTGCGCGAAATGGGCCAGGCCTATCCGGAACTGCTGCGCGGCGAACAATTGATCACCGAGACGCTGAAGCTCGAGGAGACCAGGTTTCGCAAGACGCTGGTGCGCGGCCTCGGCCTGCTTTCCGAGGCGACCGAAACGCTGCATGCCGGCGACATGCTGGATGGCGAGACGGCCTTCAAGCTCTACGACACCTATGGCTTCCCGCTCGACCTGACGCAGGACGCACTGCGCCAGCGCAGCATCTCGGTCGATATTGCCGGCTTCACCAACGCGATGGAGCAGCAGAAGGCCGAGGCGCGCAAGCATTGGGCCGGGTCCGGCGACGCCGCCACCGAGACCATCTGGTTCTCGGTGCGCGAGAAGGCCGGCGCCACCGAGTTCCTCGGCTATGAGACTGAAGCTGCGGAAGGCATCATCCAGGCGCTTGTCCGGGACGGCAAGGCTGTCGACGGCGCCGGCAAGGGCGACGCGGTGGCGATCGTCGTCAACCAGACGCCGTTCTATGCCGAGTCCGGCGGCCAGATGGGCGACACCGGCGTCATCTCCGGCGAGGGGTTCTCGATCGAGGTTTCGGATACGCAGAAGAAGGCCGACGGGCTGTTCGTGCATATCGGCAAGGTGGCCAGCGGCACCGTCAAGACGGGCGCGGCTGTCGAGCTGAAGGTCGATCATGCAAGGCGCTCGAGGCTGCGCGCCAACCATTCCGCGACGCATCTGATCCATGAGGCGCTGCGCGAAGTGCTGGGCAGCCATGTCGCACAGAAGGGCTCGCTGGTCGCGCCCGAGCGCCTGCGCTTTGACATCTCGCACAACAAGCCGATTTCGGCCGAAGACCTCGAAGAGGTCGAGCGCATGGCCAACGAGATCGTCGTCC
>NZ_RZQA01000993.1:0-2071 GCF_004022915.1 Mesorhizobium sp. M7A.F.Ca.US.006.04.2.1 | reverse complement strand
CAGGGGGACGCGTAATGTCAGGGGCTAGTTCAGAACAGATGCCGGAACAGGCTGATGTCGTCATCGTCGGCGGCGGCATTGCCGGATGTTCGGTCGCCTATCACCTCACCAAGCTTGGCATCACCGACGTCGTACTGTGCGAGCGCAAGCAGCTGACATGCGGCACGACATGGCATGCCGCCGGCCTGGTGACGCAGTTGCGGGCGACGCGACAGATGACGGAGCTGGCGAAATACACCGGCGAGCTGTTCGGCCGCCTCGAAGCCGAAACCGGACAGGCCACCGGCTTCATGCAGCGCGGCTCGCTGCGTGTCGCCAACACCGAGGCGCGCTTCGAGGAGCTGGCACGCGGCGCCTCGATGGGGCGCAATTTCGGCCTGCCGGTCGACATGGTCACGCCCGGCGAGATCAAGGAACGCTGGAGCCCGGTCAACATCGACGGCATCGTCGGCGGCTTCTGGTTCCCCAATGATGGACAGGTCAACCCCACCGACGTCACCATGGCCTATGTCAAGGGCGCGCGCACCGGTGGCGCCTGCATTCTCGAAAACACGCCGGTCACGAAAATCCTGGTCGAGAACGGCCGCGTTTGCGGCGTGGTCACCGACAAGGGCGAGATCCGCGCCGACAAGGTGGTGATATGCGGTGGCATGTGGTCGCGCGATCTCGCGGCACAGATCGGCGTGACGCTGCCGCTGCACGCCGCCGAGCATTTCTACATCGTCACCGAGACCATCCCCGGCCTGCCAACCAATTTGCCGGTGCTTTTCCTGGGCGACGAGTGCTCCTACTACAAGGAAGACGCCGGTAAGCTGCTGCTCGGCTGCTTCGAGCCGGTGGCCAAGCCGTGGGGCCATAACGGCATCTCGCCCGATTTCTGCTTCGACAGCCTGCCCGAGGACTTCGAGCATTTCGAACCGATCCTCGAAATGGCAACCAGGCGGGTGCCGCTGCTGGCGGATGTCGGCATCAAACTGTTCTTCAACGGACCGGAAAGCTTTACGCCGGATGACCGCTATCTGCTGGGCGAGACGGCTGAGGTCTCCGGCCTGTTCTGCGCCACCGGCTTCAATTCCGTCGGCATCCTCTCCTCGGGCGGCGTCGGCAAGGCGCTGTCGGAATGGATCCGCGACGGGCGCCCACCGGTCGATCTCGCCGATGTCGACGTGCGCCGCACCATGTCGTTCCAGTCGAACAAGAAATATCTCTACGACCGCACCACCGAAACGCTTGGCCTTTTGTTCGACATGCACTGGCCATACCGCCAGTTCGCCACGGCGCGCCACATCCGCAAGAGCCCGTTCCACGACCGCCTGATGGCGGTGGGTGCCTGCATGACCGAGGCCGCCGCCTACGAACGCCCTGGCTTCTTCGCTTTGCCCGGCATGAAGGCCGAGATCGACTATTCCTACGGCCGCCAGAACTGGTTCGGCGCCTGCGGCGAGGAAAGCCGCAACACGGCTGACAACGTTACGCTGTTCGACCATTCCTGCTTCGTGAAATACTGGATCGAGGGGCGTGACGCCTGCGCGGTGCTCAACCGCATCTGTGCCAACAATGTCGACGTACCCGCCGGCCGCGTCGTCTACACGCAATGGCTGAACGAGCTAGGCGGCATCGAAGCCGATGTCACGGTCACCCGCATCTCCGAAACCGCCTACATGGTCGTGACCATCGCCGTGTCGCAGCGGCGCGACCTGGCCTGGCTCAAGCGCCATATCCCGGCGGACGCGCATGTCTTCGTGCAGGATGTCACCTCCGGCCTGCCCATGCTGGCGCTGATGGGGCCGAAATCGCGCGATCTCCTGCGCGCCGTCTCGCCCGATGACTTCTCGGAGGCGGCGTTTCCCTTCGGCACCAGCCGCGAGATCGACCTTGGCTATGCGCGGGTGCGCGCCAGCCGGCTGACCTTCGTCGGCGAGCTTGGCTGGGAGCTCTACATGCCCGCCGCCATCCTTCATCCAAAGCTCGGCGCCCCGTTCCGCGATGTGCTCGGCAAGGGCGCCGCGCTCATTCCCTCATCGAAGAAGCGCGGCGGCCTCGGCGTGCCGCTCGATATTCCGCTCGGCCA
>NZ_RZQA01000992.1:0-2077 GCF_004022915.1 Mesorhizobium sp. M7A.F.Ca.US.006.04.2.1 | reverse complement strand
TGGCCGCACCGTCGGCTCGCTGTCGGGCGGCGAGCGCCAGCGCGCCCAACTGGCGCGCGCCATCGCCCAGCAGCCCAAAATCCTGTTCCTCGACGAACCGACCAACCATCTGGACCCGCGCGCCCGCGGCGAACTGCTCGACCTCGTGGCAGGCTTCGAGATGACGGTGATCGCGGTGCTGCACGATCTGGCGCTGGTAGCACCCTTCGCCACCAGGGTTGCGGTGATGAATCATGCCCGCCTGCAAGCGCTCGCCGCACCGCGCGAAGCGCTGGCCCAACAGCTGATCCGCGAGATTTTCGGCATCGATGTGCTGCGCCTGCGCCATCCGACCGAGGATCGAGAGTTGACGGTGTTCGAGGTTCCGAACCGTGCCGCGCCGCCGTCGTGATTGAAGCCGTTCCATAGTCGACCCGATCCCACCCACAAGGAGCATACCCGTGAAACGCCTCGCTTTTTCGCTTGCCGTCTCGCTGCTGACCTCGACCGCCTTCGCCTTCCCGGTAACCGTCGACAGCTGCGGCAAGCCGCTGACCTTCGACGCGCCGCCGAAGCGCGCTGTCATCCATGATCTGAACATGGCCGAGATGGCTTTCGCGCTGAAATTGCAGCCGTCAATCGTCGGCCTGACCGGCATCACCGGATGGTACAAGGTCGGTCCCGAATTCAAGGCAGAGCAGGGTTCGATCCCGGAGCTGGCGCCGAAATATCCGACGCTCGAAAACCTCGTGGCCGTGGAGCCGGATTTCTTCTTCGCCGGCTGGTACTACGGCATGAAGCCGGGTGGCGAGGTGACGCCCGACACGCTTGCCCCGCACGGCATCAAGACGCTGGTTCTGGCGGAAAGCTGCGTCCATCTCGACAAGAGGCGCCCCGCCGCCTCGATGGACCTGCTCTACGGCGACGTCGAAAAGCTGGGCAAGATCTTCGGCAAGGAGACAGAGGCGGAAAAGCTTGTCTCTGGCTGGAAGGCGCAGCTCGCCGACATCACCGCCAAGGTCGGCAGCGCCAAGGGCACGCGGGTGTTCCTCTACGATTCCGGCGAGGACAAGCCGTTCACCGCAGGCAAGTTCGCCATCCCCAGCGCCATGATCACTGCCGCCGGCGGCGACAACATCATGGCTGACATGGACACCAGCTGGGGCAACACGGATTGGGAAACGGTGGCGTCGCGCAATCCGCAATTCCTCATCCTGCTCGATTACCAGGACGGTGGCGGCTACAGGAAGCTGCTCGACTTCCTGAAGGCGCATCCGGCCATGAAGGAGACCGACGCGGTCAAGAACGAGCGCTTCGTTGCCCTCCGCTACGCCGAGCTGACGCCTGGACCCGCCAACATCGAAGCGATCGACAAGATCGCCAAGGCCATGCACCCGGAAGCATTTTGAGCTTGCGCCATCCGGCATTTGCGTTGGCCATGCTGGCGGGAGCGGCGGCGATCGCCGCTCTCGCTCTGCTGTCGATCGCCTATGGCTCGACGCTGATCCCGCTGGCCGACGTTGTAGCAGCGCTTGGCCGCGCAATCGGCTTAGGCGGGCACGACGTGTCCGGGCCGGTCGGCAAGATCGTCGTCGATCTGCGGCTGCCGCGCACGATCCTGGCCATCTGCGTCGGCGCGGGCCTCGGCGTCGTCGGCGCGCTGCTGCAGACAGTGACCCGCAACGATCTCGCCGATCCGTTCCTGTTCGGCCTGTCGTCGGGCGCCGCCGCCGGTGCTGTTTCCGTCATCACCGTCTTCGGCGACAGCTTTGGCATCTGGACGTTGCCGGTCGCGGCCTTCACCGGCGGCATATTGGCCGCCGGCGTCGTCCTGCTGCTGGTCGCGCGGGTGAGGGGCCAAGGGCCGGAGCGGCTGATCCTCGCCGGCCTTGCCGTGTCCTTCATGTTCACCGCCTTGACCAACTACCTGGTCTTTGCCGGCGACCAGCGCGCCGCCCACTCCGTGTTGTTCTGGACGATGGGCGGCCTTGGCCTGGCGCGCTGGGACAATATCTGGTTGGGCGCGCTGGGTGCGGGCACCATTCTGGCTTACGCGCTGTGGAACCACCGCCGGCTCGATGCCTTCCTGGCCGGCGAA
>NZ_RZQA01000991.1:0-2077 GCF_004022915.1 Mesorhizobium sp. M7A.F.Ca.US.006.04.2.1 | reverse complement strand
ACGGCAAACCGTCCATCGGCCTCACCATGTTCGGCGTCACCACGCCTTGCGTGACCGCCATCGCCGACCAGCTCCGTTCCGGATATGACTGCATGGTCTTCCACGCCACCGGCACTGGCGGCCGCAGCATGGAAAAGCTGGCCGACAGCGGCTTGCTGTCCGGCGTCGTCGACATCACCACGACCGAAGTCTGCGATCTCCTGTTCGGCGGCGTGCTGCCGGCGACGGAGGATCGTTTCGGCGCCGTCGCACGCACGGGGCTGCCCTATGTCGGCTCCGTCGGCGCGCTCGATATGGTGAACTTCTGGGCGCCTTCGACCATCCCGGAGCACTATCGCGACCGGCTGTTCTACGAACACAATCCCAACGTCACGCTGATGCGCACCGCGGCGGACGAATGCCGTGCGATCGGCGAGTGGATCGGCACCAGGCTCGCCCGCTGCGGGGGGCCGGTGCATTTTCTCATCCCGGAAAAAGGCGTCTCGGCGCTCGACATCGAAGGCGGCGCCTTCTTCGACCCGGAAGCCGACGCCGTTCTGTTCGATGCAATCGAGCGCACCATCAAGCCCAACGGCAAGCGCCGCGTGACGCGCCTGCCGCTGCATATCAACGACCCGGAATTCGCAAGGGCTGCAACAGCGGCCTTCCTCGACATCGCCAGACAGTGAGAGACCTCAAAAAATGCCCGCCATACCGCGCAAGGACATCTTGAAGAAATTCAGGGGAATGATCGACAAGGGCGTGCCGATCGTCGGCGGCGGCGCCGGCACCGGCCTGTCGGCGAAGGCCGAGGAGGCCGGCGGCATCGACCTCATCATCATCTACAATTCCGGCCGCTACCGCATGGCCGGGCGCGGCTCGGCCGCCGGCCTGCTCGCCTATGGCAATGCCAACGAGATCGTCAAGGAAATGGCCTATGAGGTGCTGCCGGTGGTCAGACACACGCCGGTGCTGGCCGGCGTCAACGGCACCGACCCCTTCGTCATCATGCCGCTGCTGCTGGCAGAGCTGAAGACGATGGGCTTTTCCGGCGTGCAGAATTTTCCCACCATCGGCCTGTTCGACGGCAGCATGCGGCAGAGCTTCGAGGAGACCGGCATGGGCTTCGGCCTCGAGGTCGACATGATCGCCGAGGCGCACAAGCTCGACCTCTTGACCACGCCCTACGTCTTCAACCCGGATGAGGCCCGCGCCATGACAAAAGCCGGCGCCGACATCGTCGTCGCCCATATGGGTGTGACGACAGGTGGCTCGATCGGCGCCACGTCGGCCAAGTCGCTCGACGACTGCGTTCAGGAGATCGACGCCATCGCCAATGCCGCGCGCTCGGTGCGCAAGGATGTCATCCTGCTTTGCCATGGCGGCCCGATTTCGATGCCCGACGACGCCCGTTACATTCTCTCCCAGGCCAAGGGCCTGCACGGCTTCTATGGCGCCAGCTCGATGGAACGGCTGCCGGCGGAAGCCGCGATCGCCAAGCAGACGGCCGATTTCAAGGCCGTCGCGCTCGGCGGCCAGAAGACCACATTCAAGAAAAAGAAGGGATGAGTGAGATGACCGACAAGAGCAAAGTGTTCGTGTACCCGAAGGACGTCAGCGCCTTCGGCTTCGACTGGGGAAAATTGGCGCTGACGGTGGCGCCCGAAGTGAATGGCGCAACCCGCTTTTCCGGCGGCGTCGTCGACCTGCCTTCCGGCAAGGGCCACACGCGCCACAACCATCCGGGCGCGGAAGAAATCATCTTCGTCATCTCAGGCCATGGCGAACAGATGGTCGAGGACGAGAGGGGCAATCCGATGGTCGAGAAGGTTGGCCCCGGCTGCACCATCTATGTGCCGGAAAGCCGCTTTCATTCGACGCTCAACACCGGCGACGGGCCGATGCAGCTGTTCGTCGTCTATTCGCCGGCAGGACCTGAACTGGTTTTGCGTGAGCTACCGGATTTCAGGTTGATCCCGCCGGGACAGTGATCTTTCCTCGGTTCCGGCTCCCTCCTCTCCCCTCGGGGAGAGGTCGGATTGCCCCGAATTGCTTTTCCCGGATGGCAATCCGGGTGAGGGGGCAGCAGCCTCAATAC
>NZ_RZQA01000990.1:0-2080 GCF_004022915.1 Mesorhizobium sp. M7A.F.Ca.US.006.04.2.1 | reverse complement strand
ATCGGAGACAGATATGGACCGTATCGTCGTCAGCGACATCAGCAAGACCTTCCAGCTCAAGCCGGGGCAGTTCGTCACCGTCGATGGCGAGGCGACCGACCGCGTCATCGTGCTCGACGGCGTTGACCTCTCGATCCGCAAGGGCGAGTTCATCACGCTGGTCGGCCCCAGCGGCTCGGGCAAGTCGGTGCTGCTCGACATCATTGGCGGGCTGACGCAGGCGACCGGCGGCGACGTCAAGCTCGATGGCCGGCGCATCACCAGGCCCGACCCGAAGACCGGCTATGTCTTCCAGCAATATGCGCTGTTTCCCTGGCGCACGGCGCTCGCCAACATCGAATATGCGCTGGAAGTGCGCGGCGTGGCCAAGGCTGAGCGCACGGCGACGGCCCGCCATCTGTTGTCGCTGTTCGGCCTTGCCGGCTTCGAGGACCGTTTTCCCAACCAGCTGTCCGGCGGCATGCAGCAGCGTGTGGCGATCGCGCGTGCGCTGGCCAGCAACCCGGAAGTGTTGCTGATGGATGAGCCGTTCGCGGCGCTCGACCAGCAGACGCGCGAGCTTCTGCAAGGCGAGCTGCTGCGGATCTGGGGCAAGATCAACACGACTGTCATTTTCGTCACCCACTCGATCGACGAGGCGATCTTCCTCGCCGACCGGGTGGTGGTGATGACGGCGCGGCCGGGCGCGGTGAAGGAGATCATCGATATCGACCTGCCACGGCCGCGCGACGGCGACATCCGCGCCAGCGCCGAATTCAATCTATATCGCGCTCGCGTCTGGGACGTGCTGCGCGACGAGGTCAACAAGGCGCAGAAGGACTGGACTCTGTCGCCAGCCTTCAGTCACTGAGGAACTGGACCCATGGCCTATCTGACCGAGAAGTTTGGCTCCGCTGGAGCGCTCCACCTGTTTGCCGGCGCTGGCGAAACGGTAGCCGCCGCCAGGGTCCCCGCCATCAAGGCCAACGCCAAGATCCGGAGCAAGAAAGCGAGCCACGGCACATTCCTCTATGGCTTGCCGCTGCTCGGCCTGTTCTTCCTGCTGTGGGAGATCGCGCCCCGGCTCGGCTGGCTGAACCGCATCTTCTTTCCGCCGCTGAGCGAGGTGCTGGTCGCCTGGTGGGCGCTGCTCGCTTCGGGCGTGCTGATCGAGCATATCGGCATAAGCCTGCAGCGTGCCGCGATCGGCTTCGCACTCGGCGTGGTGGTGGCCATCCCGCTCGGTCTGTTGATGGGGCGCTATTCGCTGTTCGAGAAGGTTTCCGACCTTTTGGTGCAGACGCTGCGCAACACCTCGCAATTCGCGCTTCTGCCGGTGTTCATCCTGCTGCTCGGCATCGGCGAGGAATCGAAGGTCGCGATCACCTTCTACTCCTCGGTTTTCTTTCTCCTCGTCAACACGATCAGTGGCGTCAAGTCGGTCGATCCGCTGCTCATCAAGGCTGCGCGCTCGATGGGCACGTCCGACTTCGACCTTTTCCGGAAAGTCATCCTGCCGGCCAGCATTCCCTCGATCGTCGCCGGCGCTCGGCTGGCGGTGAAATCCTCGCTGTTCGCGGTCATCGGCGCCGAGATGCTGGCGGCCAAATCCGGCCTCGGTTTCCTCATCCAGAATTCGCAGCTGATGATGGAAACGGCCGACATGTACGCCGGCATCCTGACGCTGACCGTCATCGGCCTGACCGTCAATTACCTGCTCGTCTGGTTCGAGCGCTGGGCAACAGCCTGGAAGGGCCAGTCCGAGACCTCGCTCATTTAAGCGGCCCCATCATTCCAAACAGGAAGGATTTTCCCATGCCCAACATTCCATTCGACGCAATTCGCCGGCTGCTGCTGAAGGGCGCCATTGCCGTCGTCATCGGCCTTGGCGGCATGCCTGCCTTCGCACAGGACAAGCCTGACATCATCCGCATCGGCAGCACGGCGCCGGGGCACCTCAAATTCGTCCTCGCCCAGAAGGACGGCTGGTGGGACAAGGAATTCGCCAAGGACGGCATCAAGGTCGAACTGGTGACCTTCAACGGCGGCTCGGAAGCCACGACGGCATTGGCGACCGGCGCCATCGAGTTCACCTATACCT
>NZ_RZQA01000098.1:0-11305 GCF_004022915.1 Mesorhizobium sp. M7A.F.Ca.US.006.04.2.1 | reverse complement strand
GGGATATCTGCGGTGCTTCCAGGCGCCGCCGCCCACGGAGCAAGCCGATGTCGCGATCCTGTACGTTCATCAAAGTGTCCAGCCTCTCGGCGATTGCGCTGGCAGCGTCGCTCGGTGCGGCGGCGGCCCAGCCGCTCAGCGTGGTCGAGCTGTTCACCAGCCAGGGCTGCTCGTCCTGCCCGCCGGCCAATGCCAATCTGATCAAGGTCAAGGACCAGCCCGGCGTGCTGGCGCTGTCGTTCAACGTCACCTACTGGGACTATCTCGGCTGGAAGGATATCTTCGGAAAACAGGAATTCACCCGGCGCCAGGTCAGTTATGAGCCGGCGCTCGGTCATGACGGGCCGTTCACGCCGCAAGTGGTGGTCAACGGCCATGCCGATGTCGTCGGTGCCGCACCCGGCGAAATCGAAAAGCTGATTGCGGCGAGCGGCCGGACAAGCGGCCCGGCATTGTCACTCGATGGCGGCAAGATCAGCATCGGCGCCGGCGCCGCACCTGGCGGCCACGCCGATGTCTGGCTGGTGCGCTATGCCAAGGGCGTGGTCGAGGTGCCGGTTTCGCGCGGCGAAAATACCGGCCGCACCTTGCCGCACGCCAATGTCGTGCATGCGCTCGAAAAACTCGGCAGCTGGACCGGCGCGGCCGCGACATATCCTCTGCCCGCCGCGTCCGGCGGCCTGAGCACCGCCGTGCTCGTGCAGTCGCCCGGTGGCGGACCGATCCTGGCTGCCGCGACCGACTAGATCGCGCTTCGACAAGAAATTGCGCAACGCCGCATGGAGCGGCGCCGCATAGCACGGCCGCCAAGAGGGCGCGCCTTCACGACCAACCCAAGGAGATCATCATGACCACTTCCCGCCTGACGCTGCCGGCACTCGCTCTCGCTCTGTGCTCGACGGCGCTGTTTGCCGGCGGCATCGCCCGTGCCGACGACGCGACCAATGCGATGAAGCCGGCTGCAAATGCCATGAAACCGGCCGCGGATGCGATGAAGCCGGCCGCAGACGCCATGAAACCTGCAACGGATGCGATGAAGCCTGCCGACCCGATGGCCACCAATTCCATGAAGCCGGCGGCTGACGCCATGAAGCCGGCAACGGATGCGATGGCTCCGGCCAAGTAAAGGCGGTGCTGTTTCCGGCTTCGGTCCCGCGGGTCCGAAGCCGGATGCACGTGAAAGTGAGGCTTCGGCCGCAACTCGCCCGTCGCATGATCGTATCTTATCCAATAGACTCCACATGATGGACGTCACAGGAGCTCAAGCCATGACCGACATTCAAAAACCAGTCATCAGACAATCGTCGAACGTCTTCCGCAGCGCGCTCGCCGTTCTTGCGCTGGCCGCCGCTGGCGCCGCCTTCTGGCTGACGCCGGCGGTTTCGGCCGAGGACGCGGTGAAGATCCCGCCGCCGGCACTCGACGAGAAGGCGGCCACCGGCACTGAAAAGGCAATCTTCGCCGGCGGTTGTTTCTGGGGCGTGCAGGGCGTGTTCCAGCACGTCAAGGGCGTGACCAGGGCCGTCTCCGGCTACACCGGCGGCGACAAGGACACCGCCGTCTACGAGACGGTCGGCTCAGGCCGTACCGGGCATGCCGAATCCGTCGAGATCACCTACGATCCGTCGAAGGTGACCTACGGCCAGCTGCTGCAGGTCTATTTCTCGGTCGCCCACAACCCGACCCAGCTGAATTTCCAGGGTCCGGACTCCGGCACGCAGTACCGCTCGACGATCTTCGCCGAAAACGATGCCCAAAAGAAGATCGCGCAAAGCTACATCGCCCAGCTCGACCAGGCCAAGGTGTTCCCGGAGCCGATCGTCACCACGCTGGAAACCGGCAAGACCTTCTATCCGGCCGAGAACTATCATCAGGACTTCCTGACGCTGAACCCGACCTATCCCTACATCGTCTACAACGACCTGCCCAAGGTGGCGAACCTGAAGGCCCTGTTCCCGGCGCTCTATAGCGAGAAGCCGGTGCTGGTGCTGGCGGCAAGCAACTGAGAATGCCCAATCTCCCCCTCGCGGGGGGAGATTTGCGCACTCAGCCGCCCCGCCCCTGCCGGCTACATGGCCTTCATCGCGTCACACGACACAGTCGGGTTCATGTCGGCGAAGGTGCCGGCCGGGTTCTTCTTCCAGGCCCAGACATGCAGTTCATAGAACGGGCCTAGACCGTAGCGGTTGGGCGCGCTGTCGAAATTGAACAGCTGCCCTTCCAGCGAAGCCGGACCTTTCGAGGTGATGTACTCGACGGCCACCAGCCTCAGCTTGCCGTTTGCCATCGGCTCGTACATCACCGCCTCGGGCTTGGCGAGTTCGACCGCATCGTCCTTCAGATAACCGGCATTGACATAGTGGATGCCCATGGCGCCGCCGGTGATGCCGCTGGCGCAAGGGATCGGCGCATAGCCCTCGGCCGTCGCCATCGCCACGTTCTCGAAGCGGCTGTTGGCTGCCCGCACCTTCTCGTCCAGCGCGCCAGCGTTGTGAGCATTGGCCGCGGTGGCCGCGATCGACAGGATCGAAAGGTTGATGAGGTGTTTGGTCCACAGATGGATGTTCATGTTCTCTCCTCCTTGTTGATGGCGCGCGGGAGCAGCCGCTCCCGCTGCGACGTCGGATCTCGGCTGCACGCATCATTGGTACCGGGTGAAGTCCCAGTAGTGCGGCAGCCCCTCGAGCTCCGGCAGGCCGATGTCGCGTCTCAGATAATCGTCCTGCGGAGGCAATCGACGCCGACTCTTGCGCAATGGCGCGAACAGCAGCGAGGCCAGCCGCCAGAAAGCCCGGCCCGGTAACGGGTCTCGTCCGACGGGTCTCGACGCCGCCGACGGCCCGCTGAACGATTCGTCAGGCACGCTGCCGTCGCCGCGAAGGGCAGTTTGATGCTCATCGATCGGGTCAACGGTAAAAGTAAGGGTCAAGAACCCGCACCTCCGTGATCTTGTCGACAGGCAGCGCGTTTTTCTGGGCCGTGCTGCGGATCGCTTCCGGCGAAGGCGCGTCATAGATGCAGAAGCTCTGCTTCTTGTCGGGCGAGACGAAGGACTGCACCCAGGTCACGCCTTTCTCCGCGTTGCGCATGATGACGCCGCCCAGCGCATCGGCGCCGGCGTCGTTCACCGGCACGCTGAGGCCGTTGGGAAATGTACGTTCAACCACATAGCGAGGCATATCAGGTTCCTTTTTTACTGTTTCACGCCCGGTTTTGAGCGCGGAGGACATTGATCACGCTCGCCAGGGGCGCGCATCGGAACCTTTCCCTATGTTTCGTGGGACGATTCCCCATGTTAACGGCGTTCACTGCTGGAGCCACAAAGCCGATACCGGGCCGCGCTATCCTGCCTGACGAAAGCGGGGTGCGGCAGCGACCCGGATCACGAAAAGCGGACGATCATGCTTCTGGAACGGCAGACACAGCTGGAGCAGCTTGACGGACTTCTCGCCGAAGCCGCGCGTGGTCGCGGCAGCGTGGTGGCGTTGTCGGGCGAGGCCGGCGCCGGCAAGACCGCACTGGTCGAGGCCTTCGTCGCCGGCGCGGCCAAGGCTACGCGCATCTTGCGCAGCGCCTGCGAGGACCTGTCGATCCCCGATCCGCTCGGACCGCTCTATGACCTCGCCCGCGAGGCGCAATGGGCGATGCCGCAGGCGATCGACGCCAGGCAGGGTCAGCGGCTGCCACTGTTCTCCGGTGCCCTCGACGTGTTCGAGACAAGGACCCAGCCGACGCTTCTGGTAATCGAGGATCTGCATTGGGCGGACGACGCGACGCTCGATTTCGTCCGCTTTCTTGGCCGGCGCATCGCCAACACCCACATCCTGGTCCTGTTGACGGCGCGCACCGACCGCAGCGAAGGACAGGCGCGTGTGCGCCGGGCGCTGGGTGAAATTCCGTCGGGCAACGTTGCCCGTATCGACGTGCCGCTGTTGAGCGAGGCGGCCGTCCTGTCGCTCGCCAGCGCTGCCGGCCGCGATGGCGACGCCATCTACCGGGTCACCGCCGGCAATGCCTTCTTCGTCACCGAGCTCCTGTGCGCCGACAATGAGATGACGCCACCGGCCAGCGTGCGGGACGCCGTTGTGGCGCGGGCCGAACGGTTGTCCGCCGGTGCCCGCTCGATGCTGGACGCGGTATCGGTGTTTCCCAGGCGGGCCGATGCTTGGGCTCTGCAGGGCCTGTGCGGCGTCGCCAGCGCCGGACAGCTGGCGGAATGTGTGTCGAATGGGCTGCTCGACGATCTGGGCGATGGCTATGCCTTCCGCCATGAAATCGCACGCCGCGCCATCGAGATGATGCTGACGACAAGTTACAGGAGACTGTTCAACCAGCGCGCGCTGTCGGCGCTGCTTGAAAACGGCGGCGTCGCCACCGCACGCCTGGTCCATCACGCCGTGGAAGCGCACAATTTCGAGGCGGTGCGCGAATTCGCGCCGATCGCCGCGCGCGAGGCTTCGCGTGTCGGCGCCCATCGCGACGCCGCCGGCTACTATGAGGTCGCCTTGCGGCAGGCCGACACCTTGCCCGTGGAAGAACGCGCCGGACTTTACGAGCAGTATGCCTTCGAGTGTCACTTGATCGCCCGCATTGACGAGGCCATCAAGGCGCAGGAACAAGCCCGCGCGTTGCAAAAGGCGCTTGGCAACACGCTGAAGGAAGGCGACAGCCTCAGGTGGCTATCGCGCTTCGCCTATCTGTTGGGCGACCGCCCGGCAGCCGACCTGTTCGGCGCCCAGGCGGTCGCGTTGCTGGAGGCAGTTCCCGCCAGTGCCGAACTTGCCATGGCCTATTCGAACCTTTCGCAGCTGGCGATGCTGGCCGAAAGGCTCGACGAGACCCTGTCGCTGGGCGGCAGGGCGATCGAGCTTGCCGAGCAGCTGGACCGGCAGGATGTCGTTTGTCACGCGCTCAACAATGTCGGCGCCGCCGAGCAGTGGCTGGATCTGGCCAGCAGCCGGCTGCATCTCGCCCGCAGCCTCGAAATCGCGCTGGAGCAGAATTTTCAGGAGCACGCCGCGCGTGCCTTCACCAATTGCGCCTGTGGCGAGATCAACCAATTGGGCTACAGCCAGGCTCAATCCTTCCTCGATCGCGGCATCGACTATTGCGTCGACAACGATCTGGCGACTTGGCGTGACTATATGCGTGGGGTTCGGGCACAGTTGTTGTTGCGTCAGGGATACTGGAACGAAGCTGCCGCCGAAGCTCTGGATGTCATAAGCAATGACCAGGCGACGGCGCTGGTCCGCTATCCCGCTTTGGTGGCCCTGGTGAAACTGCGTCTTCGGCGCGGAGATCCTTCGGCCGAGCCGCTGCTGGCGGAAATGAATCGGTTCCTGGAAAGGGGAGCCGAATTGCAGCGGCTGTTGCCGTACGCCGCCATCGTCGCCGAGCAGGCATGGCTCGGCGAGGCGGAAATCGCCGAGGCGCTGCGGCTGATCGACCTTGCCGAGACCCTGTCGCCGACGCGGGCCATGTTTGCCGAACTGGCCAGCTGGCGCCAGATCCTCTCCGCCGGTCGCGACGCGGGGGATACGGCCGGCATGGCCGCGCCGTACCGAATGCTCCTGGCTGGCGACTGGCAAGGGGCGGCCGCGGTCTGGGCGGATCTCAACGCACCTTATGAACGTGCGCTCGCGCTCGCCCAGGGCGATGAGCCGGCGCAGCGTGCGGCACTCGAGATATTCGAGACCCTTGGAGCCAAGCCGGTTGCGAGCCATGTGCGCGAAATCATGCGGCGCAACGGCGTCATTCGCATCGCCCGGGGGCCGCGCCAGACCACGCGCGCCAACAGCGCCGGCCTGACCCAACGCCAGATGGAAGTGCTGCAACTGATCGAGCGCGGCTTCTCCAACAAGCGGATCGCAGAGCATCTGACCATTTCACCAAAAACCGTCGATCACCATGTCTCCGCGGTTCTGGGTAAGCTGGATGCCATCTCGCGTGGCGAGGCCACAGCTGCCGCGCGCGATTCCGGGCTGATCTGAAAGCAGCCCTTCCTGGGGAAAGCGCATGGCGCTTTTGCGTCAAAGAGGTGGAGCGGATCAATCGTAGGTCAGGTCGGTCGCCTTGCCGCCGAACACCCGGTAGGCATAGAAGGAATAGAAGATGATGATCGGCAGCACGACCACGGTGCCGGCCAGGATGATGGCCAGGCTTTCCGGTGCCGAGGCTGCCTGCCAGATGGTCAGGCGATCCGGCACCACGAACGGGTAGAACGACCAGGCGAGGCCGGCAAAGCCAAGCGCGAAGATGGCCGCTAGCGTCAGGAACGGCGTCAGTGAATGGCGGTCGTCGGGCTTCGGCAGATGGAAGGTCTGCCGCCACAGCCACAGAAACAGCAGCGCCGACAGGATCGGCAGCGGCGACAGATAAAGCATCTCCGGCCAGACGAACCATTTGTCGAAGATGCGCGGGCTGGCGAAGGGCGTCGCCAGCGACACCGCGGCCATGCCGAGCGCGGTCAGCACCAGCGTCGTGCGCAGCCAGCGCACCGCCTTCTTCTGCAATTCGCCTTCAGTCTTGTAGATCACCCAGGCGGCACCCATCGCCGCGTAGGCGGCGGCAAGGCAGAACGCCACCAGCACGCCGAACGCCATGCCGCCGAGGCCGACATCGAGGCCGAGCACATAGACACCCAGCATGTAGCCCTGCGCCAGCGAGGCGATGAGCGAACCCAGGAAGAAAATACGGTTCCAGCGATGCTTCCGGCCAGCTGGCACCTTGGCGCGGAAATCGAAGGCAACGCCGCGCAGGATCAGCCCGAGCAAAAGCACGAAGACCGGAATGTAGAGCGCCGTCAGGATGACGCCATGCGCCAGCGGGAAGGCGACCAGCAGCAGGCCGACGGCCAGCACCAGCCAGGTTTCGTTGGCGTCCCAGAACGGGCCGATCGCGGCAATCATCGTATCCTGTTCGGCGTCTTCGGCGGCGGCGAACAGGATGCCGATGCCGAGATCGAAACCGTCGAGAATGACGTAGATCAGGATGGCGAGGCCCATCAGGCCGGCGAAGATGAGGGGAAGCGCGGTTGGCCAGTCGAAGCTCATCTTCTTCTCCTACTCGCCAGCCGCCGGCTGTGACATGGCGGCGTTCATGACGCCCGGCAGCGGCGATGAATCGCCGTCCTTCGCCGCCTTCAGCGCCAGGTGCACCAGCACGCCGAGATAGGCGATCAGCAAAAGCACATAGAGAACGAGGTAGGTCGCCAGCGTCAGCGCGACATGGCTGCCCGCCACCGGGCCGACCGCGTCTGCCGTTTTCAGCACGCCCGTCACCAGCCAGGGCTGGCGGCCGATTTCGGTGGTGTACCAGCCGGCCAGCGTCGCCAGCCAGCCCGACAGCGCCATCGGTACCATCAGCATGGCGAGCGGCTTCGGCAGGCTGTGCCGGCGCTTGAGGAAGAAGGCCGCCGACCATGAGACGAGCAGCATCAATATGCCTGTGCCGACCATCACGCGGAAACCCCAGAACACCGGAAAGACCGGCGGATGGTTGCCGGGATAATCGTTCAGTCCCGGCACGACACCGCTGGTCGAGTGCCGCAGCACCAGGCTGGCGCCGTCGGGAATGGCGATCTCGAATTTGTTTTCCTTCGCGGCCTCGTCGGGAAGCGCAAAAAGCACCAGCGGCACGTTGGGGCCGGTGTTCCAGTTGGCTTCCATGGCGGCGATCTTCTGCGGCTGGTGCTCCAGCGTGTTCAGCCCATGCTGGTCGCCGGCGAAGATCTGGATCGGGATCAGGATCGCGGCCGTGAAGACGCCGGTGCGCAGCGCCTTCCACATCGATTCCGAACGGTCGCCGGTGAGATAGCGCAGCGCCGACAGGCCAGCGATCAGGAACGACACCGTCAGCCCGGACGCCAGCAGCATGTGGGTCAGCCTGTAGGGCATCGACGGGTTGAAGATGATTGCCCACCAGTCGACCGCATGCGCCACGCCGTCGCGCATCTCGAAGCCGGCCGGCGTCTGCATCCAGGAATTGAGCGCGATGATCCAGAACGCCGAGACGGTGGTGCCGCCGGCGACAAGCACCGTCGCCAGCGTGTGGATGCGGTTGGAAACGCGGCGGAAGCCGAACAGCATGATGCCGAGGAAGGCCGCTTCGAGGAAGAAGGCGGTGAGGATCTCGTAGGCCAGCAGCGGCCCGGCGATGTTGCCGACCTTTTCCATGTAGCCCGGCCAGTTGGTGCCGAACTGGAAGCTCATGGTGACGCCCGAAACCACGCCCATGGCAAAGGACAGCGCGAACACCTTCACCCAGGTGAAATAGGCGCGCATCCAGGCGGAATCGTTGGTGGCGTTGTAGCGCAGCTTGAAGAACAGCAGCACCCAACCCAGCGCAATGGTGATCGTCGGAAATAGAATGTGGAATGAAATATTCGCGCCGAACTGGATACGCGAAAGTATGAGCGGGTCCATGATGGGCTCCGGCTGCTGCAAATACTCGCGAAGAATAGGCCCGAAGCGAGTTCAGGTCAAAGCGGCGTCCTGCCGCGAGGCTGAACGCCACAGGACAATTTTCCCGGTTGCATGCCGCGCAACTCCGGGCCTGTGCGCCGCACCTGCAATGGCCGGCCTGCAACGATTGTCGAGAACTGTCAGCAGGGCATTGACTTGCGGTTGCAAGCACCGACATTCGGCCTATATCAGGGGACCTCTTTCAAGCAGCCGTTTTCATCCATGCCTTCCATCCTGTCCATTTCCGGGGTCTCCAAGACCTACGCCACCGGTTTTACCGCGCTCAAGGAAGTCAATCTCGACATTCAGCGCGGCGAAATCTTCGCGCTGCTTGGGCCCAATGGCGCCGGCAAGACGACGCTGATCTCGATCGTCTGCGGCATCGTCAACCGCTCGTCGGGCACCGTCACCGTCGACGGCCACGACATCAACAAGGATTATCGCGCCGCGCGCGGTCTGATCGGGCTGGTGCCGCAGGAACTGACCATCGATGCCTTCGAGAGCGTCTGGGCGACGGTCAATTACAGCCGTGGCCTGTTCGGCAAGCCGGCCAACCACGGCTTTGTCGAGAAGGTGCTGCGCGATCTCTCACTGTGGGACAAGAAGGACGCCAAGGCGATCACCCTGTCGGGCGGCATGAAGCGCCGGCTGATGATCGCCAAGGCGCTGTCGCATGAGCCGCGCATCCTGTTCCTCGACGAGCCGACCGCCGGCGTCGACGTCGAGCTGCGCCAGGACATGTGGGCGATGGTGCGCCGGCTGCGCGAGGACGGCGTCACCATCATCCTCACCACGCACTATATCGAGGAAGCCGAAGCGATGGCCGACCGCGTCGGCGTCATCAACCGCGGCGAGATCATCCTGGTCGAGAACAAGGCCGAACTGATGCGCAAGCTCGGCCGCAAGCGGCTGGTGCTGGAACTGCGCAATCCGCTGACGGCCATTCCCGAGGCGCTCTCGCGCTATGCGCTGGAATTGTCGCCCGATGGCGGGCAGCTGACCTACACCTATGACAACCAGGCCGAGCGGCCCGGCGTCGCCTCGTTGATGCGCGATCTCGAGGCCGGCGGCATCCAGTTCCGCGATATCGACACGCAAAACTCTTCGCTCGAGGAGATCTTCGTCAATCTGGTGAGGAGGGAGCCATGAACCTTCGCGCAGTATGGGCGATCTACCGGATGGAAATGGCACGTGCTTTCCGCACCGTGCTGCAGAGCATCGTCTCGCCGGTCATCTCGACGTCGCTGTATTTCGTCGTCTTCGGCTCGGCCATCGGCTCGCGCATCACCGAGATCGACGGCATCAGCTACGGCGCCTTCATCGTGCCGGGTCTGATCATGCTGTCGCTGTTGACGCAGTCGATCTCCAACGCCTCCTTTGCCATCTATTTCCCGAAATTCGTCGGCTCGATCTACGAGCTTCTGTCGGCGCCGGTCTCCTATCTGGAGATCGTCATCGCCTATGTCGGCGGTGCCGCGACCAAGTCGATCATCCTCGGCCTGATCATCCTGGCCACCGCCTCGCTGTTCGTGCCGCTCACCATCCTGCATCCGTTCTGGATGCTCGCCTTCCTGGTGCTGACGGCGGTGACCTTCAGCCTGTTCGGCTTCATCATCGGCATCTGGGCGAAGAGTTTCGAGCAGCTGCAACTGGTTCCGCTGCTGATCATCACGCCGCTGACCTTCCTCGGTGGCAGCTTCTATTCGATCAACATGCTGCCCGAGGTCTGGCGCACGATCACGCTGTTCAACCCGGTCGTCTACCTGATCAGCGGTTTCCGCTGGAGCTTCTACGGCAAGTCCGACGTCTCGGTCGGCGTCAGCCTCGGCATGACGGTCGTCTTCCTGCTGATCTGTATAACGATCGTCGCCTGGATCTTCAGGACAGGGTATCGGTTGAGGAATTGACGGCAGAACGCCGCCAGGTCTGTTGAGATTCAGGTCAGGCCGAGTCGAAAATGGCGGATTCCGAGAACCGGAGCGGAGCGTACTTTTCGTACGTGAGCACCGGAAGCGCAGGAAGCCGCCATTTGCAGGCCGGCCTCACCTGAATATCGATAGATCTAGATCGCCTTGACCAGCCGCAGCAACCCCAGCATCTCGACATACGTCCCCTTGCGGAAGGCGATGTAGACCGGCTCCTCGACACCGTGGAAGCGGCGCTTGAAGGCCGCCTGGCCCTGCAGGTTGAACCTGCGGCGATTGACCCAGGGCGAATCGTAGGCGCGCTGGAAGGCATTGCGCCAGAAATCGCTTTCGGCAAAGCCGCTTGGCCCGATATCGAGCATCGGCGACAGGCCGAGCGTGACCACCGAGATGCCCTCTTCGCGAAAACGGTCGACGGCAAATTTGGTCAGGCCGACCTCGGCATGCGGCGAAGCGTCGATATGCTTGCGCTTGAAGGCCGTCGTGTAGCCGATGACCTTTCCGTTGCGGCACAGCGGGTCGAAGTCGAGCAGAGCGACCAGTCCGCCGTCGGGACCGTGCAGGACGAAACGGCGCATGTCGGTGCCGAGATGGTCGGCAAAGTTGCGGTTGAGAAAGCCCATCTCCCAGCGCTTGACGATGCGGTCGCCGCGCCAGTTTTCCGAAAGCCGGGCAATTTCATCCAGAAAAATCGTGCGCTTGTCCTCGTCGAACGAAAAGCCTTTCTTCAGCAGCCAGCGCTCGGAGTAGCGCACGGTCTCGTTGCGCTTCCCGGAAAAATCATGCTCGGGCAGGGTGAGGCGGGTGTCGATGCCGAGGCGATTGACCTTGTAGCCAAGGCCGGCCAGCACGCGTGCGGTTTCCTCGCCGACCTGCACGAACCACGGGCTGCCGGCGGTCTCGACGAAGCGCTTGATG
>NZ_RZQA01000989.1:0-2081 GCF_004022915.1 Mesorhizobium sp. M7A.F.Ca.US.006.04.2.1 | reverse complement strand
CTTTTGCCCAGTCAAACACGACCGCCACGACCACGCCGCTCGCCGCCACGACGAAGGTCGACACTTCGACCTTCATCAAGACGGTGCCGAGCGCCAATGAGTTCGAGATCGAGTCCAGCAAGCTCGCCGAGCAACAGGCAACCGACGCCGACGTCAAGGCGTTCGCCAAACAGATGATCGCCGATCACACCAAGGCCGGCGAGGAATTCAAGGCGGCGCTTGCCCAGGGCCAGACAACCTCGGCCACCGCACCGTCCGGTCCGGCCCTGCAGCCCAAGGAGCAGAAGATGCTCGATGAGCTGAAGAGCGCCAGCGGCGATCAATTCCAGGCCAAATACATCGAGATGCAGACCAACGCTCATAAGGAAGCCGTCGCGCTGTTCAGCGGCTATGCGAAATCCGGCGACGACCCGGCAATGAAGGAATTCGCCAAGAAAACCCTGCCGACGCTGCAGATGCACGAAAAACACGTGAAGGAACTGGCCGCCGCGCATCAGGGGTGAGGGCGGTTCACTATGGCGCCCCCTCTGTCCTGCCCGGCAGGACAGAGGGGGGCGCCGTAGAGCGCTACGATGGAAGCCAGCCCGCTTGGCCAACCAACACCACAATGTGGCCCTGTGCCTTAAGGACGGCACGCCCTACCGATCAAGGCTGAGCGGCGCTCAGGTCGACCTGATCTGCTCGACCGCGGTCACCAGCAGCTCTTCCATGGCGGTGCGTATCTGGCCATCCGACTGGGCGATGCCCGCCGCGTCGAAGTCGGCGCGGACCTTGCGGAACACATCGTTGTCGCCTGCCTCTTCGAAATCCGCGTGCACGACCTCCTTGGCATACGCGTCGGCGTCAGCACCGGATTTGCCGAGCTGTTCGGCGGCCCACAGGCCGAGCAGCTTGTTGCGGCGCGCCATGGCCCTGAACTTCGTTTCCTCGTCCATCGCAAACTTCTTTTCGAAGCCTTCCTGACGGTCTCTCATGCTGCTCATGGTTCGCCTCGTTTCCGATGGGAGTCCGATCTTCAGCCCAGGGGAAGAACGGCCAGGAAAGAGAGAGTGGCGCGCATGGGTGTCATTAACAAGGCGTCATGCCGGCGATTGGGCGGGCGCTTGGCGGTCCAGTCTTTCGCTCGATATGATTTGACGTTGCCGCGCCGTGTCCTACTCTCAAGTGCCTGCGGGATGAACCGAGGAGACGAGCGATGCAGTTCAAGGCAATTCGCAGCGTCGCGCTGACGGCGGCCGTGATGCTTGCCGCCGGCACCGCGGCCTATGCCCATCACGGCTGGTCGTGGACACAGGATGGGTTTTTCGAACTCAAGGGCAAGATCACGGCCATCTATATCGGCAATCCGCACGCCACGCTGGATGTCGACGCGGAGGGTGAGGCCTGGCGGGTGGAGATGGCGCCGCCATCACGCACGATCGCCGCCGGCTTCACGGAGGAGGTGGCCAAGGTCGGCGACGAGGTGACCGCGATCGGCAACCGCTCGGTGGAGGCGAGCGAAAAGCGCATGAAAGCTGTCCGCGTCATCGTCGGCGGCAAAACCTATGATGTCTATCCCGACCGAGTGCCGCCGGCGTAAATGGCCGAGTTCCTTGCCGGCATTGAGCATCTTGCGTTGGCGCGGTGGCTGAAGGCTTCCTTCATTGCCTACCCCATAGTCAATGCGCTCCACATCATGTCGATCGGTGCGCTGCTGACCAGCGTCGTTCTCATGGACCTCAGGATCTGCGGCGCCTTCCGTTCGCTGCCGCAAGCCGCATTCGTCGCGCTGCTGCGCCGCATTGCATTAAGTGCGTTCGCGGGTGCGCTCGTCACAGGCTCGCTGCTGTTTTCGGTCAAGGCGGGCACCTATGCGGCGATGCCGGTTTTCCTCGCCAAGATGGCACTCATCCTTCTCGCCGGCGTCAATTTCCTCGCCTTCATGCGCTTTCGCCGCGCAACAGGCGGCGACGCGCCGGCAGGCGGGATCGCCCTGGCCGTGCTCTCGATGCTGTTGTGGACTTCCGTGCTTTTCGCAGGACGGTTCATTGGTTTTCTTTAGCGCCGCATCTTCCTTCTCCCCCTGTGGGAGAAGGAAGATG
>NZ_RZQA01000988.1:0-2085 GCF_004022915.1 Mesorhizobium sp. M7A.F.Ca.US.006.04.2.1 | reverse complement strand
TCTATCAGCAGGCCATCGCTCGTATTGCCACGGCGATCGACGGCGATTGACGGACCATGCACCGGGCAGGAGGCCCCGGCCATTTTTGACTTGATCGAAAACCCGGCGTGAATGCCGGGTTTTTATTTGATTTCGAGCGTGTAGGAGCAGCCGGCCAGGGTCTTGCCGGGATGGGACTCGACGGTCGAGACGTTGAGCTTGACGTCCGTGGAGAAGGTCAATCCTTCCGACTCTTCGGTGCTTTGGACAACGACCTTTTCGCCAAGGAATTTTTGCGGCGTGGAAAACACGGCCATGACGTCGAGTTCTTTTGCAAGCTCCGGCGCGGCAACGCCGTCGAGCACGGCCATCGGCCCCGCAGCGGTAAACACGATCGATCCTGTCTCGCGGTTGAACACGCGGATTTTGGCCGGCAGTTCGTATTGGCTGAGAAACGGATTGCCGGAGGCAACCTCCTTCCAGCCAAGCGTTTCAACGGCACCCGGTGCGCTGGACAGCCACAGGGCAAAGTCGTTGTAAGTCGGAACGTCCGCCCTGCACTCGATCAGCGCGGGAAGGTCAAGAGAGGCGGGGTCGAACTCCTGGCCGACGGCCGGCGTCGCCAGAACAACCAGCGGCGCCAGGCAGCGACCGAAACCGCGCATCCGCCCTACTTGGCGCGGTTGCGCGCTGCCAGCGTTCTCAGCCGCAGTGCATTGAGGCGGATGAAGCCGGCGGCGTCCTTCTGGTCATAGGCGCCACGGTCGTCCTCGAAAGTGACCAGCGCATCGGAGTAAAGCGTCTTCTTCGACTTGCGGCCGGTGACCATGACGTTGCCCTTGTAGAGCTTGAGCCGCACCGTGCCCTCGACGTCTTCCTGGCTCTTGTCGATCATCGCCTGCAGCATCAGCCGTTCGGGCGCAAACCAGAAGCCGTTATAGATCAGCTCGGCGTAACGCGGCATGAACTCGTCCTTGAGGTGGGCCGCACCTCGGTCGAGCGTGATCGATTCGATGGCCCGGTGGGCGGCGATCAGGATGGTGCCGCCTGGCGTTTCGTAGACGCCGCGCGACTTCATGCCGACGAAGCGGTTCTCGACCAGGTCGAGCCGGCCGATGCCATTGTCGCGGCCAAGATCGTTGAGTGTCGCCAGCATGGTTGCCGGCGACAATTTCTTGCCGTTCAGCGCGATCGGATCGCCCTTCAGGAACTCGATCTCGATCTCGGTGACCTTGTCCGGCGCGTCCATCGGCGAAACGGTGCGCTGATGAACGAATTCCGGCGGCTCCACCCACGGGTCTTCCAGCACCTTGCCCTCGGAGGACGAATGCAAGAGGTTGGCGTCGACCGAGAACGGTGCATCGCCCTTCTTGTCCTTCGGCACCGGGATCTGGTGCTGCTCGGCGAAATTCATCAGGTCGGTACGCGACTTGAACGTCCAGTCGCGCCACGGCGCGATGACCTTGATGTCGGGGTTCAGTGCGTAAGCCGAGAGCTCGAAGCGAACCTGATCGTTGCCCTTGCCGGTGGCGCCATGCGCGATCGCATCGGCGCCGGTTTCCCGCGCTATATCGACCAGATGCTTGGAGATCAGCGGCCGGGCGATCGAGGTGCCGAGCAGATAGGTGCCTTCATAGACGGTGTTGGCGCGGAACATCGGGAAGACGAAGTCGGCGACGAATTCCTCGCGCACATCGACGATACGGATGTCCTTGATGCCCATCATCTCGGCCTTGCGGCGCGCCGGTTCCAGCTCTTCACCCTGACCGAGATCGGCGGTGAAGGTGATGACCTCGGCGCCGAACTCGGTCTGCAGCCATTTCAGGATGATGGATGTGTCGAGACCGCCGGAATAGGAGAGCACGACTTTCTTGATGTCTTTGGTTTTGGACATTTGGCGGTTCCGCGACAGGAGTTCTTGGCGCGCGAGTATCACGGGGTTTCCGGCTTGCGCAAGAGATGAACGGCCTTGCGCAAGAGATGAACGGCCTTGCGCAAGAGATGAACGGCGCACGGCAGGGGTGACGAACGCGGGTGACGAGCTTTCGCTGTTGTGGCTTGGCTGATCGCGTGGGTTCCGATTTATCTCTTTTCAGTCCTCTGAGA
>NZ_RZQA01000987.1:0-2086 GCF_004022915.1 Mesorhizobium sp. M7A.F.Ca.US.006.04.2.1 | reverse complement strand
CCGTTGAACAGCTGATCTCGGGAAGGGGAGGGGGGGCCCATCTTCAAGCGGGGTCGGAGGCTTGCCAACGCGCTGTTGGGTGGCTTTCATCTCCTGAACGAATTTCATGGAAATCAGCTCATCGACAAGATCCGAACTGGCCTGCTTCATTGCGATTGTAGATGGCATTCATCAGTGAGCCAATGATGACCCGGGCGAGGTCCGGATGGTTCTCGAGTGTGTTGAGTCGACGTTGATGAAGATGTCGATTTTGCCCGCTGCAACCTCGTCGGTCGCAAACTTCTGCCCGAGACGAGCGCGGCGTAGCTCTCATAGGACAGCCAGTGCGTTTCCCTGGATGCGGCCCCATAGATGCCCGAGAATGTCTCCGGTGTCATGTTGATGAAGCGGGCGACGTTTTCGCGGACAAATGCGCTTGGCGACGAGTCGCAATCCTGCAATCGGGTCGCAGTTTTGGTTCCGGAACCCATTGCGTCACGCCGCGCAGCAGTGGTTCGACGACGTCGCATGGAGTGGGTGTCGGCTGAACATGACACCGAGCTATCCGCTTGGCCTTCGGCGAATCGAAGCAATTCAGCACGAGCCCAGAGTCGGTGACATCGCCATATCTGTCCGCCCCGGTCGCAGGCCTCTGACCTTGCGGTTGTGCGCGGCTATCTCCCGCGAGGTCTGTGCGCCCGCGGAACCGGTCCGCTTTGGGAATTCCGAACTTCGCACAATCTATTCCGAGGGTAGGATCATCACAGCCTTCGTCGGCGGTGTGGTTCCTCCGGGCGATGGCTTCCTTCACTCCAGATTCCCAGGTTCATATGACTCACGCTGGACGGGTTCAGGTCGACGGCATTCTCGGCCTTGCAAGGCCTATCCTCACTTTCATGCCTTGAAGCGCTGCATTCGCTTGGTTTCATCACCGGCGGTGTGGCCGCTGGCGCGATCGGCTGGAGCGGAAATCCGCTCGCCCTTTGGCAGCCCTGGCTTGCCTGGGTCAGGCAGCGCAGCGGGGCGAGGGCACATGTCTGTGCCACTCCCGTGGTCGAGGTCGAGGGCGTGAAGGTTGCGCCGCTGATCTGCTACGAGCAGCCCATCGTCGTCCTTGCCATCCAAGAGGCGGGCCGCGCGAGCCTGGGCATCTCTGTTCGGTCTCTATCCAGCCCAATTGATCGTTGACAGAGGCGCTCTGGGAGCCTAGCGTACCTGACTGGTATAACAGGTATGCCACATGATCGGCGTTCTGATCAAACCGCGGAAGCTTTCGGAGGAGGTTGCAGCGCACCTCGAGCGGATGATCCGCAAGGGAGAGCTGGCCGAAGCCGACCGGCTCCCATCCGAGCGGGAACTCATGCGGCAGTTCGGGGTCGGGCGCCCTTCAATCCGCGAGGCCCTGCTGCATCTGAGCAAGATGGGGCTTGTCGAGGTGAAATCCGGCGAGCGCGCCCGCGTCACTCGGCCAACCCCCCAATTCGTGATCGACGCCCTCTCGGGGCCGGCGCGCCACATGATTTCGGCTCCTGGCGGGGTTCATGACTTCCAGAGCGCGCGTTTGTTTTTCGAAGTCGGGCTTGCCCGCAACGCCGCCATCAATGCCACGTCAGAGGATATTGAGGGCCTCAAGGAGGCGCTCGAAATCAACCGGCAGTCGATCGGGGACCTGACGCGCTTCGAGCGCACCGATGTGGACTTCCACTACGTGCTGGCGGTGATCACCCGCAATCGTATCTTCACAGCCATTCACGCGGCGTTGGCCGAATGGCTGCTGGAACAGCGGCGCACAACTTTGGCCAAAGGTGAAGACCGAAAGGCCTACGAGGCTCATCGAGAAATCTTTGATGCCGTCGCCGCGCGCGATCCAGACGCCTCTGAAGCGGCTATGCGCAGGCATCTGGAATATGTCTCCAGACGCTATCTTGAAATTGCGGGTGGCAAGGGATGAGCGGCTTCGTGGTCTGGGTCGATTTCCGCCTCAAGCCGGGTGCCCGGGGCAGATTCCGAGAGCTCGTGGACGCCAACGCGACCGCGTCGGTTCGCAGCGAAGCCGGCTGCCGCCGCTTTGATGTGACGCAGGCGCGCGGCGAGCCCGACCGGGTCC
>NZ_RZQA01000986.1:0-2088 GCF_004022915.1 Mesorhizobium sp. M7A.F.Ca.US.006.04.2.1 | reverse complement strand
CGAGGGCTCTTCCTTCGCCACTTATGCGGCCACGACTTTCCCACATGCGCAAATCCATCGCTTGGCAAGCTGGGATCTGATCATCGATGCGATCCGAAACGGGACGATCGACATGGCCTATCGCGATGATTTCGAGATCAAGAAGCTGATGGTCGACGATCCGTCGATGACAGTCGTAGCGCGCTCCATCACGCTGACCGACAAGGTCGATACGATCGCAGTCGGCGTGCGGCCGGACAATCCGCATCTCGCGGCCTTTGTCGATCTGTATCTCGACCTCGCGCGGGGTCAGCAGATTCTCAACACGGACGAGATCATCGCCCGCTATCGCCTGGGGAGCAAAGCCTGACAATGGCCATCTCCGACGTAGCCGGACCCCTGCCTTTCGATTGGCGCCTCGTGGCAAGGCGTATCTTGCGATCGCCGGTGACGACGATTGCGATGATTGCTGCAGGAATCCTGTGCGGCCTCTACTATCCAGACTTTGCCCATGCGATCAGCCCTGTCGCACAACTCTACCTGAATTTCCTCAAGATGGTCGTCCTGCCCTATTTGGTCTCATCGGTCATCTTCTCCATCACGGCGATGGTCCAGGACCCGAAATCGGTCCGCTACCTCGGTAAGGTGGGTATGGCCGTGCTGGTCGTGTCGTTCCTGGCCGTGCTGGTGAGCGGCACCTTGTCGCTGATCCTGCAGCCGGGCCAGATCGAGAATCCCCAGTCGCGCATCGAGCTTGGCGAGTTCATCAATTCGCAAGGCAGCGTGTCCACCGATCTCGCCTTCCCGTTCCAGCCGCCGCCCTCCAATGGGGATCCCGGGCATTCGATCCTGCTCGACCTGGTGCCGAACAACGTCTTCAATGCGCTGGCCTCGGGACAGACCATCCAGGTTCTGCTGTTCTGCCTGCTTTTCGGGCTCGCGATGGGGAAGATTCCCCAGCCCTCGTCCATGAGCCTGACGCAGGCGCTCAACGCGGTCTACAGGGCCTGTACGGTGCTGACCAACTGGTTCATCTGGGGGTTGCCCTTTGCAACCTTCATCCTGATCGCGGACCAGACCGCGTCGACCGGAACCAAGCCGCTCACGCTGATGGGCGGTTACCTGCTGGTGATGGGTCTTTCCTGCCTCATATTCGTTGCCGGCGCCTTTGCCATTATCGCCATCCGGTCGCGACGAAGCTACTGGACGACGATCAAGACCTGCCAGCCCCTTCTCATGGTGGCCATCACCACACGCTCTACGGTCGCCTCGCTGCCGTGGGTCATCAACCTTTTGAGCGAGCGCCTGCGGTTCAGCCTGGTGGTCGTGGAACTGCTGGTGCCGCTGCAGGCGGCTTTGCTGCGTACAGGCCCGGCGCTGCTCTACACTTCGGGTGCGCTGTTCATCGCCCAACTCTACGGCCATCCGCTTGCAGTCCCCGACCTCGTGCTCGTCGGCATCATCTCGGCGCTTCTCGCCCTCACCACCGGCGGCATGGGCAGCCTGCTCATCCTGTCGCAGATGTCCATCGTCTGCGGCTACCTGAAGCTTCCCTTCGAGGCGGCGTTCGCTTTGTTCGTCGCGGTGGATGCGGCCGTGGACACGTTCATGACGCTGGCCAGCGTCTGCACCGTCGCAGCGAGCACGGCAATGATCGCTCCCAGCCACAGGGAGGCGACACAGCCTGAAACCGTCTCGGGACAGCTCGAAGCCGAGCCTGCCGGATGATCGACGACAGCATCCGTCCCCAGCTCGGCATTATCGGCGGCCTCGGGCCGCTTGCATCGGCTGACTTCTACTTCAAATTGACCCGGATGACCCAGGCGTTCAGAGACAACGAACATGTGCCTGCCGTGATCCTCAGCGTACCGCAGCTGCCCGACAGGACCGAAGCCATCCTTGCCGGCCATGACGGCCCGCTGGCGCCTTTGAAAGCCGCGGTCGCGACGCTCAATGCGCTCGGCGTCGCCTGCGTCGCGATGCCGTGCAACACCGCCCATCATTGGTACGACCAACTGGCGGCGAATTCGCGCGCGGAAATCATCCATATCGGCGACGCCGTGGTGGCGGAGACGCGTCGTAGCCTGGAGCGGGGCCGGGTTGCTGTTC
>NZ_RZQA01000985.1:0-2092 GCF_004022915.1 Mesorhizobium sp. M7A.F.Ca.US.006.04.2.1 | reverse complement strand
ATATCGGCTCCATCGAGAACGAGGTGGTCGGCCTGGTGCGCGAACGCATCGGCCCGGTCGCCGCCTTCAAGACGGTGGTGACGATCAAGCGCTTGCCCAAGACGCGTTCGGGCAAGATCCTGCGCGGCACCATGCAGAAGATCGCCGACAAGGAGGAATGGGCCATGCCGGCAACCATCGACGATCCGGTCATCCTCGACGAGATCACTGCGGCGCTGAAGGAGCGCGGAATCGGACTTTGAGCCACTGAAGGGTGGGCCGCGGACGACCTTTTCGATCGGCAAGCAATACTTTTATTGTGCGACGCAGCAATGCACCCTAAAGTCGTTCGCGGGGGGCCATCGACAAAGGTCGCATGGCTCAGCAGAAGATTACATTTGGCGGCGTCGACATCCTGCGCTTTCTCGCCGCCGTCATGGTCATGGTCTACCACTATGGCTTCTGGGTGTGGGCGTATCCTGACGGTGTTTCGGCGCGCGCCACGGGCGGCGTTCCCCCGCAGCCGGCAATAGGCGCCTGGGTCGAATCCGGCTGGGTCGGCGTCCAGATCTTCTTCGTCATCAGCGGCTTCGTCATCGCCTTCAGCGCCGAAAGGTCGACACCCCTGCGGTTTTTCGAAGCCAGGGTGAAACGGCTGGCGCCGGCCGTGTGGATCTGTGCGCCGGTCACTGCGGCGGTGCTTTTGATCGTCGGCCTCAGCTGGCCGACCGATGCCGTCGTCAGGCTCGTCCGCACCGGCCTGTTCGCCCCTTACGCGCCATGGGTGGACAGCGTCTACTGGACGCTCGGCATCGAGATCGCCTTCTATGCCGTCGTCTGGACCTTGCTGCGGCTCGGCCGCTTCCATCTAATGGAAATTGTGGCCCTCGCCATCGGCCTGGTCAGCGCGCTGTTCTGGTGCCTCTACTACCCGCTCGACTGGGCCGACCTTGCCGAAACACGCACGCTCGACCTGCTTCTGGTGCATCACGGCGTGTTCTTCGCCACCGGCGTCATGCTGTGGCTGATGCGCTTCAAGGCGGTGACAGCCGCCCGCCTAGCCTTCTGCGCCCTGTTCCTGGCCGGTGGCGTGCTGCAGATCGCCAGTTCGGTCGACGTTCATATCCTGAAGGTCGGGCGTGATATGCCCTTCGCCCCGCCGATCCTCATCTTCCTCATAGGCATCGCGCTGATGGCGTGGTCGCTGCGGCTCGACCTCTCCTGGAGCGGCTGGCGCCGGATCGGGCTGATGACCTATCCGCTCTACCTGCTGCACGATGTCGTCGGCGCGGCCCTGCTCGGCATCCTGGTCCGCGCCGGTCTGCCGCATCTGTTCTCGATGGCGGTCGTCGGCGCGACGATGATCGCGGCAAGCTGGCTAGTGGCGACCGAGGCCGAACCACGCATCCGGCTGCTGCTCGACCATACCGTTTTCCGTTATCGGCTCAAGGCAGCCTGACGACGGTCCGGCAGACCGGCCCGGCCGCCGACCTAAAGCATGTCGCGCCTGAGCGGATTCAGGCCCACTCCAGGCCTTTGTTCCACGGATCGCTCTCCCAAAACGGAGCTCACTTCCGAGCGACATGCATTGGCGGTGCCGACCCGGCGCAGCTACATTTTCCACGATTGCGGAATTCTTCGTTTCGGGCATGATAACAGGCACTTATGCCTTCGGCATGAGAGCTTGCCTCGAGACGCCCGGCACGTGACCCTGTTCCAGCGAAAACCCCGCATCGCGGCGCGTCCGCGCCTCGATATCGACATGCAGGACGCTGTCGTCTATGCGATCGGCGACGTGCATGGCTGCTACAAGGAACTCCGCGCGCTGGAGCAGAAGATCCTGCTCGATTCGCTGCGCTTCCAGAGCCGCAAGATCATCGTCATGCTTGGCGACTACATCGACCGGGGGTTTCAGTCGGCGCGGGTGCTCGATCATCTCCTGGCGCCGCCGCCGAAAGGATTTCAGCGCATTTGCCTTGCGGGCAACCACGAAGTGGCAATGCTGAACTATCTCGACGGAAATCTGTCCCGCGAACCCTGGCTGGCGACGGGCGGCCTGCAAACCCTGTTTTCCTATGCCATCGCTCCGGCGAGCCTCACCCGCCTCCACGGG
>NZ_RZQA01000984.1:0-2094 GCF_004022915.1 Mesorhizobium sp. M7A.F.Ca.US.006.04.2.1 | reverse complement strand
ATCGATCCCAAGCGCGGCGTGCGCTTCGATTCCGCCACCTTCGCCGTCGAAGCCGCGGTGCATGGCGAAGGCGTGTTGCTCGGCCGAAGCGCGCTGGTCTCGGCCGACCTCGCTGCGGGGCGGCTGGTTCGTCCCTTCGATCTCGCGCTGAAATCCGCCTCGCGCTACTACGTCGTCTACCGTGACGGCGCGCTGCGCCAGAAAAAGATCAAGGCGTTCCGCGACTGGCTGTTTGCCGAAGTGGCCGCCGACTGGGTCGGTGCGACGAAGGATGGCTGATGCGGCAAGGGTTCAATTTGTGAAAGGCACCTCTTCGAGGTCTAGCCCTGCACTACTCCTTCGCGCGAAAAACTTCCGGCACGACGAACACTTCGTCGGCCCGGCCATAGCCTCCGTCGGCGACCTCATCGACCAGCACCATCGTGTAGGGGCGCACGCCCTCACCGAAAAAGTCCACGAACATCGCGGTCGTCCGATGGATGAGGTCTTCCTTCTGCGCTTTGGAGAGGGCCGCTTGCGGTAGCTTGATGTTGGCGAATGGCATGATGTTTCCTTAGCTTTTCGAGTGTGGAAGTCAGGCAGTCAGGAGAGCCAAGCCGGCCTGGTTGCCGCCTCAGACCACGCCGCCATTGGCGCGGATGATTTGCCCGTTGACCCAGAAGCTGTCCGGACCGGCCAGGAACGAGACCAGCCCGGCAATGTCGTCGGGCTGGCCGAGCCGGCCGAGCGGGATCATCTTGCCGATGGCCTCGATCTGCGCCTCGCTCTTGCCGTCCGTGAACAGCGCGGTCTCGATCGGTCCGGGCGCCACCGCGTTGACGGTGACACGGCGCGCGCCAAGCTCCTTGGCCAGGATGTGGGTCATCGCCTCGACACCCGCCTTTGTGGCGGCGTAAACGCCGTAGCCCGACTGATAAAGACCGACGACGCTGCTGGAAAAATTGATCATGCGGCCGCCGTCGCGAAGCCGGCGCGCACCTTCCCGCATGCCGCGAAACACGCCGCCGAGATTGATCGCGATCTGGGTGTCGAACGAAGCATCGTCGGTCTGCGCGATCGGCGAAATCTTCATGATGCCGGCATTGTTGACGAGGATGTCGATGCCGCCGAACGCCTTCTCGCCGGCGTCGAACAGCACGGCGATGCCGTTCGGATTGGCGATATCGGCCTGCACGGCGATCGCCCTGCCGCCGCCGGTCTCGATCGCGCGGACCAGTTCTTCGGCCTCCGCGCGGCCCCGTGCATAGTTGACGACAACGGCGACGCCGTCACGGGCGAGCCGCTGTGCGATGGCGGCGCCGATGCCTTTGGAGGCGCCGGTCACGATCGCGGTTCTGGTTTGATTTGTCATCGAAGTCTCTCCGCGTTGTTGGTGACACGGATATAGGCCAAGCCGAATTCCGGATAATCATCCACCCATTGACATCACTATTCGGGAACTGCGAACAAAGAGCATGGATCGGCTGGACACGATGCGGCTCTTTGTTCGCGTTCTGGAGCGGCGCAGCTTCACCGCTGCCGCGGCCGATCTCGGCCTGCCGCGCTCAACCGCGACGGAAGCCATCCGGCGGCTGGAGGAGCAACTCGGCGCGCGGCTGCTGGAACGAACGACGCGGCAGGTGAACGCCACCCAGGATGGTGAAGCCTACTATCGGCGCTGCCTGTCGATCCTGGCCGAGATCGAGGATGCCGAGGCCGCCTTCCGCAACGCCGAGCCTTTCGGCCTGCTGCGCATCGACGCCAGCACGCTGCTCACCCGCACATTCCTGTTGCCGCGCCTGCCGGAGTTTCTCGACCGCTATCCCCGCATCGACCTGCAGATCGGCCAGAGCGACCGGCTGGTCGATCTCGTGCGTGAAGGCGTGGACTGCGTGATCCGCGTCGGCGAGCCGCCCGACAGCGGCATGATCATGCGGCGGCTCGCGATGATCCGCGAGATCACCTGCGCCAGCCCCGCCTATCTCGAGCGCCACGGCACGCCCGCCTCCCCCGATGCGCTCGATGGTCACCAGGCGGTGGGCTTTGTCTCGTCGCGCACCGGAGAGACCCTTCCGTTCGAATTCACTGTCGCCGGCAATATCCGTGAGGTGCGGC
>NZ_RZQA01000983.1:0-2095 GCF_004022915.1 Mesorhizobium sp. M7A.F.Ca.US.006.04.2.1 | reverse complement strand
GCATGGGTCGTCCATGACGTCGCCGCTCAAGAGACCGATGCCGTCGTGCGGCAGCATGCACGGCCGGGCTTTGCCATTTCCGTTGTGATCGCGAACGACGATCCGGACGGGCCGACACGAACCGCCTACAAAGCTCTCGGCTACCGGCTGCTGCGGACCGAAGGCTTTTTCGTCCACCGATTGCACCGGATTCCGAACCCGCCATCGATTGCTTCGGTCGAACGCGTGCAGACGGCCGAACGGGCGGCACAGTTGGGAAAGATCATCCGCAGGCAGCCGATCCCAGACGATTTGCTCGGCGACACCGCGCCGTTCCGCCAGTATGTGGCAATCGACGGCGCCGACATCGTTGGGCGCGTTCGCAGCCTGGATGCCGTGGGAGCCACCTGGTGTTCGAGCATGTATGTCGAGCCGTCGCACCGGCGTCGCGGCATTGGTCAGGCTTTGATATCGAAAATGTTGCACGACGATCGCGCGCGCGGGTCAAGGTACTCGGTGCTGGCAGCAACCCATGCCGGGGCGCTGCTTTATCCCCGGATGGGCTACGAGCGGATCGGAACGCTGCTGATATTTGCACCAAGGAGCCGAAAGCCCTCATGAAGCTCTATTCGCATCGTGCTGATTCATAAGGGATTTCTATAACCATGCCGTCATAGGCGGGTTCGACATTGGCTGGTGTCTCGGCCATCACCGAGACGTAGTCGAGCGGCACGTGCATATGTGTCAGCACCGCATGTATCGGCGCCAGCCGCTGGATCCATTCGAGCGCTTCGCCAAGTGACAGATGACTTGGATGCGTCCGGTACTGCAGCGCGTCGATGATCAGCACGTCGAGGTCGCCCAGCCGTTCGGCGGTGGGTTCCGGAAAGTCGCTGATGTCGGGGCAATAGGCGAGACCGCCAATGCGGAAACCGAGCGATACGATGTCGCCGTGGATCTGCGGCAGCGGCTCGAGGGTGAGGGTACCCCCCTCTCCTTCGACGACCACCGGCCTGGTGTGCTCGATGAGATGCGGCCTGACGATCGGCGGATAGGAACTGCCTTGCGGCGTCTCGAAACAGTATCCGAACGCTTCCCGCAGCCGAAGCATCGTCGCCCTGTCGGCATGGACGTCGATGAGCTGGCGCTGATCGAGGACGAAACCGCGCAGATCGTCGATGCCATGGATATGGTCGGCATGCGGGTGGGTATAGACGACCGCATCGACACGTTTAACGCCGGCCAGCAGCATCTGCTGCCGAAAATCCGGCCCCGTGTCGATGACGACAGTCGTTCGGCTGCCGTTCGCCGCGATCCGCTCGACGAGCGCGGCGGCACGGGTGCGCCGGTTCCTGGGGTTGTCGGGGTCGCAATTGCCCCAATCGCCGGTGATGCGCGGCGTACCTGGGGACGAGCCGCAGCCGAGAATGGTGAGGCGCAGCCGGTCAGTCATCGTTCAGGCACTTTGCTCTGCAGGCCGCGGCATCTTGCCGAACAGCCGGAAGAAATTATCTGTGGTCAGATCGGCGATTTCAGCTTCGCTTACCCCGATCGTTTCGGCCAGCACCTTGGCGGTATGGGCGACATAGGCGGGCTCGTTGCGTTTGCCCCGAAACGGCACGGGCGCCAGATAGGGCGCATCGGTTTCGACCAGCAATCGGGCATGCGGGACATCGGCGGCAATGGCACGCAACTCAGCTGAATTCTTGAAGGTCAGGATGCCCGAGAACGACACGTAGCCACCGAGAGCGACGCCCACCTCGGCAAGCCGGCGCCCGGAAGAAAAGCAATGCAGGATGAAGGGGAAGGCGCCCTTCCCTGTTTCGTCCTCGAGAATATCAGCCATGTCGGCATCGGCATCGCGCGAATGGATGACCAGCGGCAGCCCCGTTTCACGGGCGGCGGCGATGTGATTGCGAAAGCCTTGCGCCTGTGCATCGCGTGGCGCCTTGTCGTAAAAATAGTCGAGACCGGCCTCGCCGATGGCCACTACTTTCGGGTGCGCGGATAGCCGCACAAGCTCCTCGACCGTGATATCCAGTTCTTCGGCCGCATTGTGCGGATGAGTGCCGACAGAGCAATAGACTTCGTCGAAAGTTTCAGCGATCTCAAGTAC
>NZ_RZQA01000982.1:0-2097 GCF_004022915.1 Mesorhizobium sp. M7A.F.Ca.US.006.04.2.1 | reverse complement strand
ATTCCGTAGCGGGCAATGGCCGACCAAGGACGCATGCAGGGCTCTGAAACGCCGGTTTGCGCCTCTGCATAGCAACCTCGCGAGAGTTCGCCGGTGCGGACAATTCGCCATTTCCGGGCTTAGGACTGTCCATCATGAACTTTAAGCTAGGTCACAGCGCACCACGGTCAACCATCAGCTCCTAATGATCCTGCAGGCAGCCTTCGGCCAGACGAAAGGGCCATTGTAGTGCCCGCTCTTCGTAGCGAAGCTGATCGTTCCTTGTTCGGTGATGCATTCCCGCCGAGATTAGAATTCGTCGTACTGTTTCGCGAAAAGTACGACGTCAATTTGCTAAGCTGATGCAAAGCATGGTGATCCCGACAGGAATCGAACCTGTGACCTACAGATTAGGAATCTGCCGCTCTATCCTACTGAGCTACGGGACCACGCGGCCAGACACATAGCCGCTTCGGATCGTTTCGCCAAGAGGCCGGCCGAAGGCAATTCGGCCGGCTTTGCGCTGCCGCTGTCAGGCGGCCAGCGCGGTTTCAGCCAGTTTCACCCAGTAGCTCATGCCGTGCGGGATGACCTCGTCGTTGAAATCGTAGGCCGGGTTGTGGAGGCCGGCGGTATCACCATTGCCGATGAAGATGAAGGCGCCGGGGCGGGCTTCGAGCATGTAGGAGAAATCCTCGCCGCCCATCACCGGCTGGATGCCGCGGTGGACATGGGCGTCGCCGGCGACACTCATCGCGACGTCACCGGCAAACACCGTCTCTTCCGCGTGGTTGAAGGTCACGGGGTAATTCGCCTGGTAGTCGACCTCGATCCTGGCCCCGAACGCGGTCGCCAGCCCGTCGCAAATGCTGCGGATGCGCTCTTCGGACTTCTTGGCGATTTCTTTTCGCAAGGTGCGCACGGTGCCGGCGATTTCGGCGGTTTCGGGGATGATGTTGTAGGCATCGCCGGCGTGGAACTTGGTCACCGACACCACCACGGCCTCGACCGGATCGGTGCTGCGCGAGGCGATCGTCTGCAAGGCGCCGACCAGTTGGCTGGTGATGACGATCGGGTCGATCGTGCCGTGCGGCATCGCCGCGTGGCCACCCTTGCCGCGCACGGTGATGGTGAATTCGGCGGTCGCCGCCATGATCGGGCCCGGGCGAATGGCGAACTGCCCGACAGGCAGGCCCGGCATGTTGTGCATGCCGAACACCCTGGAGATGTCGAAACGCTCCATCATGCCGTCCTTGACCATCTCGTTGCCGCCGCCGCCGCCCTCTTCGGCCGGCTGGAAGATCACCGCCACCGAACCGGTGAAGTTGCGCGTCTCGGCGAGGTATTTGGCCGCACCCAGCAGCATCGCCGTGTGGCCGTCATGGCCGCAGGCATGCATCTTGCCGGGGATGGTCGAGGCGTAGGGCTTTCCTGATATCTCGTTGAGCGGCAGCGCGTCCATGTCGGCGCGCAGGCCGATGGTGGGGCCTTCGCCCTGGCGGCCGCGGATGATGCCGACCACGCCGGTCTTGCCGAGCCCGGTGACCACATCGTCGCAGCCGAAGGCCTTCAGCTTTTCGGTGACGAAGGCGGCGGTCTTGAAGACGTCGAAGTTCAGTTCTGGCGTCTGGTGCAGATGCTGGCGCCAGCCGGCAACTTCGTCCTGCATTTCGGCGGCACGGTTCAGGATTGGCATGATGGTTCCATCTCGCTGTTGGGACGGCGGGTGTTGGCCGCTGCCTTGCAATTGTGATCGCCAGGCACTTTGCCATCTTGGCGTCACATAGAGTAAATAGCACCGCAACAATGGGGTCCGGTTTTTGAGGGTCGGACCATATGCTGGCGATCGCGTAATGAAATCTTACGGAGCCAGGGGCGACTACGGCAAGAGGCGATTTCGGATTTGATCATGCGGTACAGGCATTTCCTCAAACTATTCTCGGCTGGCACAATCGCGCTGTCGGTTGTGGCCGGGCCGGCGCTGGCCAATCCGGTGGTCGTGTTCGACCTCGGCAGCGGCAAGATCCTGCAGCATCAGGATGCGTTCAAGCGCTGGTATCCGGCGTCGCTGAGCAAGCTGATGACCGCTTACGTCACCTTTCTGGCGATCTCGGCCGG
>NZ_RZQA01000981.1:0-2107 GCF_004022915.1 Mesorhizobium sp. M7A.F.Ca.US.006.04.2.1 | reverse complement strand
GTTGGGCCGAGGCTCGACTTTCAATACCGCGATGTCGGTTGCCGGATCGCGGCCCACCACCCGGGCGGGCGCCGTCTCCTTGTCGGAGAACACGACGTGAATCTCAGTTGCGTCGGCGACGACATGGTTATTGGTGACGATGTAGCCTTCGGGACTGATCACAAAGCCGGAGCCGAGTGCTTCCCGCACCTGGGGCTGGATACGCCCTCCTCCGTCGAAGGGATTGAGAAAGTCGTTGAGCGTCGTTTGATCCTGGATGATCTGCCTGGTCGTGATGGCGACAACCGCGGGCAGCTTCTGACGCACGATTGCGCTGAAGTCGTTCGGAATTTCCTGTGCGGTGGCCGGAGCAAGGCCGCCAGTCGAGAGCATCAGGGCTCCTGTGATCAAGCCAATGCACAAGTTCCTAGAGAGGTAAGACATGACTGGTTCTCCTGCCGGATTCGGGTCCTTGATTTTCGCCCGACGTCAGAACTGAGATTCTCGCCGATTGTTTCACCGGCTGGATAAAATGGTTCTAAGGCGTTGACCACGGGAAATGTGACCCGTGCCAAGCCATTGAAACTTGCTTGAGACGTCCCAAAATTTCGTCTGGCGGGAATCGCGAGAGCCGCCAAACTCAAACACGCAGGAGATTGTCTGAAGCGGAGGACCATCAATGGAAGCAGCCATTTCGACCCATTTTGCCTCGATTGAACCCGTGGCCCCCGATGTTTTTCTGGACCGATTGCTGCATCCGGCACGGCATTTCAAACATCCCCACGACGTCTTGGCCGACGTTGCCCTGGACGGTCAGGAGAAGCGCGCCATCCTTTCGTCATGGGCGTCGGATGCCTGCGCGGTAGAATCCGTGCCAGCGCTTCGCATGCTGCCGGGGGCGGGTGAACCAGTCAGCTTCGATGCGATCATGGATGCATTGCAACAATTGGATCAATCGGACGAGCTTGCCGGTCCTGATGGCAGTGACAGCGCGATGGTGGCCGGGTTCGTGCCATTCATCGATCGGATTTAAGCGCGACCTGATTGTTCGTGAACCATTGACCCGTCGGCGAGTGACCCCGCCGGCGGGGGGTGGCATGGGTGCGTTTCGCCCGGATTGCCGCTGAAAATTTTCCTAATACCTCTTGAAGGTGCAAGTCGCGATTCTAAATTGATGGTCGCCGGTCGCCTGATGGGGCCGGCAAGACCAGGAGGCGGCAAGGCTCTTGGCGCCTCCTATGATCCATGTTGCTCAAAGGAGGATGTGGTTATGAACCTCGATTTTACCCCCCTGTACCGGTCCAGCATCGGCTTCGACCGCATGGTCGACATGCTTGAAAATGCGAGCCGTGTGGCCTCGTTCGACAACTGGCCGCCCTACGATATCGCCAAGGTTGATGATGATGACTATCGCATCACGATGGCGGTCGCCGGTTTCTCGCAGGACCAGCTGACCATCACTCACCAGCCCAACATGCTGGTCGTGAGCGGGTCGCAATCCGGCGATGAGAACGGCCAGTATCTCTACCGCGGCATCAACGGGCGCGCTTTCGAGCGTCGGTTCGAACTGGCCGATCATGTCAAAGTTGCTGGCGCCAGCCTTGAGAACGGGCTGCTGAGCATCGATCTCAAGCGCGAGGTTCCCGAGGAGATGAAACCGCGCAAGGTCGAGATCTCCAGCGGGGCTCCCATTCCGAAGATCGAAGCCCGCAAGGTCGAGACCGAGAAGCTGGCGGCCTGAGCAATTCACGATGAAGGCATCGCTTGAGCCGGGCGTCCGGCCCGGCTCACAGACCTACGAAAGGAGAAAGACAATGAGCGTACGTGATTTGATCCCATGGGGCCGGGGCAACGGAAACTCGGCGCCCAGTCTCTTCCCTGATGGAGATCGAGACCCCTTCGTCTCCCTCCACCGGGAGGTAAACCGGCTGTTCGATGACGCCTTCCGCAGCTTCGGCGCCAGACTGCCGGCCTTCAGTCCCTCTTTTGCCGCCACTTGGCCCAGCGTCGAAATTTCCGACACGGACAAGGAAGTCCGCGTCACGGCGGAAATACCCGGCCTGGACGAGAGCGACATAGAAGTCCTGCTGGACAACGGGGCGCTCAAGCTTAAAGGCGAGAAGCGTTC
>NZ_RZQA01000980.1:0-2108 GCF_004022915.1 Mesorhizobium sp. M7A.F.Ca.US.006.04.2.1 | reverse complement strand
AATCAGATGAAAACCGTAACAGGCCTCTTCGACAATTACGATCAAGCAAGCGACGCTGTGGGCGAGCTTGAAGCCACGGGCGTTCCGCACGACGATATTAGCATCGTGGCGGGTAATTCGGGCGGCCGGCTTACGGGCGAAGCGTCGGAGGCTGGCGAGGATGCGGCAGCAGGGGCTGGTGTCGGCGCCGTTGTCGGCGGGGCCGGCGGCCTGCTCACCGGCCTTGGCCTGATGGCCATACCTGGTCTCGGCCCCGTGGTTGCCGCGGGCTGGCTGGCAGCGACTGCGGTCGGCGCTGTCGGCGGTGCCGTGGTCGGTGGCGCAGCGGGCGGCATCATCGGCGCGATGACAGAGTCCGGTGTGCCGGAAAGCGACGCACATGTTTATGCCGAAGGCGTTCGGCGCGGGGGAACAATGGTTATAGCCAGGGTCGAAGACGACCTTGTCCCCGACGCGGAACAGATACTGAAGCAATATAATTCCGTCGACATAGCCCATCGGCGAACCGAATACGAAGCAGGCGGTTGGACCGGCTTCGATCCAACGGATGAAGTCTACACAGGTGATGACCTGGAAAGCGCCAGAGGTCGTCGCAACGTGTGAGATGAAATGAATGGGCGGCTAACAGCCGCCCTCGTCCTTCCTGCGCGATGTGCAACGCTGGTATCTCAGGTAGCACCAAGGTCGAATGGTCGTCGCGACGACTTGCAGTTCACCAGGGCCCTGCCGCTGAGCAACACACGACTTGTGATGCTGATCGCAGCCCGAAAGGGCCTCGTATTCTCGAAGAAAGAGTTATCGGCCTGTCGTCATCACGAAGGTGAACCGGCTTTTCCTAGGTGAGAAACGACGTCAATACTCCGCCAAGCCCCTGACAATCTCGCTGCGGTGTATAGTCCATGGCCTAAGGTTTGTTTGCTGGCTTTCCCTTTGCCCCGATAGAGCGGCCGGAACACAGTTTCTGTTGCCGCGGGCGGGACGAGAGGGGAACTGCTGGCGACACTGACCGCAGGTTGGCCAGCCCGCGTCAGGCTTGCGCGGCGACCTCATTCACGATTGTGGTGTCGTGTGGGATTTCCAAGAAGGCATCCGAATATCGGATGTCAGTTCATTGGCCAGACGATCATAAGCATCGGCACAGCAACAATGACTACGAGGAAAGACAGGGGAAGTCCCAGACGCGGATAGTCGCTGAAGCGGTAGCCACCCGGCCCCATGACAAGCGTGTTGCACTGGTGTCCGATCGGGGTGAGAAAATCACAGCCGGCGCCAATGGCGACAGCCATCAAAAACGGTTCGGGCCTGTAGCCCAGATCACTAGCAAATTCGGCGGCGATAGGCGCCATGACAAGGACGGTGGCGGCATTGTTGAGGAATGGCGTAACGGCCATGGCGGCGACAAGGATGAGCGTCAGTGCGCCGGACGCCGGAAGGAGGGTCCCCAGTCTAGCAAGCTCGCCGGCAACTACTCCCGTAGCTCCTGTACTGCGTAGTGAATCGCTCACTGGAATGAGAACGGCGAGCATGACGAGGATAGGCCCATCGAGCGATTGGTAAACATCGCGGAGCGGAATGACCTTGAAAAGCACAATCGCGACCGCGGCCGCGAAAAAAGCGACGGACACTGGCAGCAGCCCAAACGCCGTCGCCACCATGGCGAGAGCAAGGACCACTACCGGCACGATACCCTTGCGGACGCTACCAAGAAGGATAGCCCTTTCTGCCAGCGGTAAGCAGCCGAGTTCACGAAGTATCTCGGGCATCCTCGCTGCACTGCCCCGCAAGACGACAACGTCCCCGAGCCTCAGCTCGACTGCGGCCAGCCTGCGGTCGAGGCGCTCCCCACGACGGCTGACGGCCAGGAGGTTGACGTTGAAGCGATCGTAAAGGGCAAGGCGCTGGGCGGTCCAGCCGATCAAAGAGGAGCTTTCACCGATTACGGCTTCGATAGCGACCATCTCGTTGGTGGTGTCGTCACCACCGCCCCTATCCCCGGTCACGCTGAGCCTGCCCTGGGAGACAAGGCGATCCAGCGCTTCTGGGTCGCCCTCGAGCAACAGGATGTCATCCACCTTGAGGACCACGTCGGGCAGTGGCGTCATCCGCAT
>NZ_RZQA01000097.1:0-11348 GCF_004022915.1 Mesorhizobium sp. M7A.F.Ca.US.006.04.2.1 | reverse complement strand
GCTCTGGATAGTGCCACCGGCGGCCCTGCTGGCGCTGCTGTTCTTTTATCCGCTGGCGCTGATCGCCCGGCAGGCCTTCCTCGACGACAGCGGCGTCGCCAATGTCGCCGAAGTCATCCGCGTGCTGCATTCGCGCTTCTTCCTCAACGCGCTGATCAACACGGTGTCGATCTCGGTCGCGGCGACAGCCGGATGCCTGGTCGTCGGCCTCGTGCTGGCGCTGATTCTGGCCTTCGTGCCGTTCCCCGGCAGCGGCTTCATCGCCCGGCTGATCGATACTTTCATCGCGCTGCCGACATTCCTGGTGACGCTTGCCTTCACCTTCCTCTATGGCTCCGCCGGCATGCTCAATGCCGGGCTGATGGAGACCTTTTCGCTGCCGCTGCCGCCCGTCGATTTCCTCTATTCCGCGTGGGGTGTGATCCTGGCCGAGGTCACTGTCTACACACCCTTCATCCTGCGGCCGCTGCTCGCCGCCTTTTCGCTGGTCGACCGTGGCCAGATCGAAGCGGCGAGCGTGCTCGGCGCGCGGCCGTTTCGCATCGTTCGCCAGGTGATCCTGCCGGCGGCAATCCCGGCACTCATCGCCGGCGGCAGCCTCTGCCTGTTGTTGACCGTCAACGAATTCGGCATCGTGCTGTTCATCGGCGCCAAGGGCGTCATCACCCTGCCGCTGCTGATCTACGGCAAGGCGATCCAGGAATCGGCCTATCAGGTCGCCTGTATCATCGCCGTCGTCAACATCGCGCTGTCACTCGGCCTGTTTGGCCTCTACCGTTTCGCCGCCGGCCGGTTGGGAGCCTAGCCTATGCTGGTCTGGTCACGCTCCGGTCGTCTTGTCCTGTGGGTGCTCTTCGCACTGATCTTCGGCGTGCTGTTCCTGGCGCCGCTCGCGGTCATCCTCCTGTCCAGCCTCGCCGACCAGTGGAACGGCGTGCTGCCCAACGGCCTGACGACGGAGCACTACACTGATGTCATTTCCGGTGCCGCCGGCAGAGCGGTCAAGGCGAGCCTGGTCACCGGCTTCCTGGCCAGCGCGCTGGCGCTGGTCAGCGGCACCTGGGCGGCCCTGTCGCTGCGCCTCCAGGGCCATGCCTTGCGGCGGCTGCTCGGCCTTTTGTTCTTCATCCCAAGCGCGGTCCCTTCGGTGTCTGTCGGCCTTGGCCTGCTGGTTGCCTTCAGCCATCCGCCGCTGCTGCTCAACGGCACGATCGCGATCGTCATGATCGCGCATTTCGTGCTGATCTCGGCTTTCACCTTCGGCAATGTCTCGGCTGGACTGGCGCGGCTGTCGCCCGACTTCGAGCAGGTGGCATCGAGCCTCGGCGCTCGCCCGGCCTACCGGCTTTGGCACGTCACACTGCCCTTGCTCGCACCCTATCTGGTCGCCGCCTTCGGTCTCAGTTTCGCGCTGTCGATGGGGGAACTCGGCGCCACCGTCATGGTCTACCCGCCGGGTTGGGTGACGCTGCCGGTCTCGATCTTCAGCCTTACCGATCGCGGCGACATCTTTGCCGGTGCGGCACTGACAATGATCCTGGTCGTGGCGACGCTGGTTCTCTTGCTCGGGCTGGAGCGCATTACCAAGCGCGCTACCGGCTCGTAGGACTTTCCCGAGTCTCAGCCCTGCGCCGGCCTGCGTTCGACGATGTAGATGTGGTCTGCCGCCAGCACCACGTCGCCGCGCTGGTTGATCACCTCGCACCGCTCGATCACCCGTCCTGAACCCGGCCGCTTGGGATCGTCTTCCTTGACCGCGATGGTGGTGCGCGTGCGGATTGTGTCGCCGATGAACACCGGCTTGATGAAGCGCAGCCGGTCGTAGCCGTAGGAAAAGGCGACAGGGTTAACGACGCTCGCGGTCAGCCCGATGCCGACCGAGAACACCAGCGTGCCATGCGCGATGCGCTGGCCGAATGGCGTCGTCTTCATGTACTCGGCGTCCATGTGGTGCGGAAAGAAATCGCCGGTGTGGCCGGCATGGACGATGAAGTCGGTCTCGGTGATGGTGCGGCCGCTTGTTAGGCGCGACGCGCCAATCTCGTAATCCTCGAAATACTTGATCTGTTCCATCAGGGTCTTTCCGCAATCGGCGTCGCCGGTGCCGCGCTCGACTGATACGCCGCCTCGACCAGCGCCATAGTGCTCCAGGCATCTTCGACGGGGCTTATCAGCGTATCATCTTCTCCGGTCGCAAAGCGCTGGACATTGGCCATGCGGCCGACGAAGGCATCGGGAAACCACTCGCCGGCCAAAGGCACGGCGATCCAGCCCGTTCCGCCCTTCGGATAGATCTCCAATACATCCGGTTCGCCCTGGGGATAATCGAGGTTGAGACCCAGCTTGAGATAGGCGGCACCCTCTGTGCCGCAGATGCGGAACTCGCAGGCCTGATGCCGGCGACCGAATTTGTGGTCGTGGTTGATCGACAGCGCGCAACGCACGGTGTCGCCATAGTCGAGAATGGCGCTGGTGCGCGTCTGCGCCACCTTATGGTTGGGATGGCCGAGTGTCTTGGCGTGCACGCCTCTGGGGTCGCCGAGCAACTGCCGGATCAGGTCGAGATAGTGGATCGAATGCATGGCGATCTCGACGCGCGGCGCCTTGAGCAGGAATTCCCAAAGCTCCCATGGTGTCGCCAGCGCCAGCCAGGCGTCGAAGTCGACGATCTCGCCGAGCCAGCCCTTGCCGATGGCATCCTTCAGCGCCAGCATCATTGGCGCGAAGCGCAATTGGAAGTTCACCGCCGCGTGCAGCCTCCTGGCGCGGCAGATTTCGAGGATCGCGGTCGCCTCGGCAAGATTGCTGCCCATCGGCTTCTGGATCAGCGCCACCGCGCCGTCAGGCAAGGACTTCAGCACATCGGCATGATGCGACGGCGGGGTGGCAAGGTCGAAGATCGCGCCCTCGACAGCAGTCGCTTCTTCGACCGAGCCAAAGGCCGTCACGCCCCATTGGCTGGCCAGCTTTTCAGCCCTGACATGATCAGGATCATAAAGCCCGGCAACCGGAAAGCCGGCCTTCCGGTAGGCTGGGAAATGCGCGTCGCCGACGATCGATCCCGCGCCGAAGGTGACGATCGGCCGGGGTCTTGAGGGTTTTGGCCAGGATTGAACGAGCAAGGCAGGGTCGAAGCCGCCTTCAGTCATGATGGAAGACCTCATCCATCTCGGCCCACCACTCGCCCTCCTTGCGGGTCGCCAGCGGCTCCTGGCAGGGCATGCAGACGGCCCACCATTCCTGCGTCTTCGGGTCGGCCGCCATCTTGGCCATGTCGGCGGCATAGTCGGTGCCGTGGTATTCAAAATAGGAAAACAGCAGGTTCTCCGGCCGCTTCAGGTAGATCGAATAATTCTTGATGTTGCAGGCCGAGATCATGGTCAGCACGCCGGGCCAGACGGCGGCATGGAGGCGGACATACTCCTCGACCTTTTCCGGCTTCAGTCCGAGAATCATCCCCATCCGCTGCATATCAGTCTCCTATTTCGTGATCGCCGTGGTGAATTCGGCGATGCTCATGGCCTTGACCGCGTCCCAGTCCCAATCGATGCCGATTCCCGGTTCGTCGGGCGCCAGCGCCTGGCCATCTTCGATGCGCATGCGCTTGCCGGTCAACTGGTCGAGCTGCGGAATGTACTCGACATATCGGCCGTTCTGAACAGCGCAGGTCAGGCTGACATGCAGTTCCATCAGGAAATGCGGGCAGACCGGAATGTCGAAGGCCTCTGCCGCGTGCGCAATCTTGAGCCAGGGCGTGATGCCGCCGATACGGCCGACATCGACCTGCACGATCGAGCAGGCGCCTTTCTGCATGTACTCGCGAAAATGGCGGAGGGAGTAGAGCGACTCGCCGATGGCGATCGGCGTCGGCGTCGAGTTCGACAATCGCACATGCCCGTCGATGTCGTCTGCCGGCAGCGGTTCCTCGATCCAGGCGAGGTCGAGCTCACGCAGCCTCGCAGCGCGCCGGATCGCTTCGTCGACCGAAAACCCCTGATTGGCGTCGGTCATGATCTCGTAGCCGTCGCCGACCGCCTTGCGCACCGCCGACAGGCGGGCAAGATCCTCCGACCCGTGCGGCCTGCCGATCTTGACTTTCGAGCCGCGAAATCCCTTCGCCTTGGCGGCCAGCGCATCGTCGACCAGCGCCTGCGTCTCGATGTGCAGCCAACCGCCTTCGGTGGTGTAAAGCGGACAACGATCCTTGGCGCCGCCGGCGAGTTTCCACAGCGGCAGGTTTTGCTTCTTGGCCCGCAGATCCCACAGTGCGGTATCGATCGCCGCGATGGCGATCGCGGTGATCGCCCCGATGGTCGTGGCATGGGTGGCGAATTCGAGATCGTGCCAGATCGCCTCGATCATGTCGGGATCGCGGCCGATCAGGCGCGGCACCAGATGGTCCGAGAGCAGCCGCATCACCGACGAACCGCCGGTGCCGATCGTGTAGCTGTAACCGGTGCCGACCGCACCGTCGGAATCGGTGATCGTGACGATCGGCGTTTCCTGGCTGACGAAGCTCTGGATCGCGTCGGTGCGCTTGACCTTGGGCACAAGGTCCACCATGCAAAGGTCGACTTTCTCGATTCTGGCCATGCCGATCAGCTCCGCAATGTCTTTCCGGTCTCAGTGGCAAACAGATGCGCCTGCGACATGTCGAGGCTCATGGCGACCCGCTCGCCCGGCCGCAGTGGCCTCGGGTTCAGCATGCGCGACACCCAGTCCGTGCCGTTGAATTCAACGAACACCAGCGTCTCGTTGCCGAGCGGTTCGGTGACCGTGATCGGCAGCTCGACCTGGTGGACATCGGCCGCGCCACCGGAACTGATGCCATGGCCGGTCGGGTAGATGTCGTCCGGCCGCAGCCCGAACACGACCTTGTCGCCGGTCGCGACATTGGCCTTGAACTGGCCGGGCAGCGGCAGCTTCTCGCCGCTGGCGAAAACCATCTGGCCACCGTCGACCGTCGCCTCGTGCAGGTTCATGGGCGGCGAGCCGATGAAGCCGGCGACGAAGCGCGTCGCCGGCCGCCGGAACACCTCGTCGGGCGTGCCGACCTGTTCGATATGGCCGTCGCGCATGATGACGATGCGGTCGGCAAGCGTCATCGCCTCGACCTGGTCGTGGGTGACGTAGATCACTGTCGACTGCACCTTGGCATGCAGCTTCTTGATCTCGGTGCGCATCTGCGTGCGCAATTTGGCGTCGAGATTGGAAAGCGGTTCGTCGAACAGAAACACATCGGGGTCGCGCACGATGGCGCGGCCCATCGCGACGCGCTGGCGCTGACCGCCGGACAGTTGCGACGGGCGGCGGTCGAGCAACGTGTCGAGGCCGAGGATGGCCGAGGCCTCGGCGACGCGGCGGTCCATGTCTTCTTTGGCGGCGCCGGCGATCTTCAGGGAGAAGCCGAGATTCTCGCGCACCGTCATGTGCGGATAGAGCGCGTAGGATTGGAACACCATCGAGATGTTGCGCGAGCGTGGCGGCAAATCGTTGACGATGCGTCCGCCGATCTCGATCGAGCCGGCGCTGATTTCCTCCAGCCCGGCGATCATGCGCAGCGTCGTCGACTTGCCGCAGCCGGACGGGCCGACCAGCGCAATGAACTCGCGGTCGGCAATGTCGAGATCGATGCCGTGCACGATCCCAACAGTGCCGTAGCGCTTGGTCAGCTTGGTGAGGGTAACGGTTGCCATGGGATCAGCCTTTCACCGCGCCGGAGGTCAGGCCGCCGACAAGGTGTTTCTGGACTATGTAGGTGAGGGTGAGCGCCGGGATGATCATCACCACGGCCAGCGCGCACATGCCGCGCCAATCGATGGTGAACTCGGCCGTGTAGTCGAGCAGGCCGACCGGCAGCGTCTTGGCGCTCACCGAGCGGGTCAGCTGCGAGGCCAGCGCGAACTCGTTCCAGCAGGTCAGGAAGGCGAAGATCGCGGCCGACGCAATGCCCGGTCCGGCGAGCGGAAACTCGACCTGCCAGAACGCCTGCCAGCGGGTGCAGCCATCGATCTGCGCTGCTTCCGCGAGGTCCTTGGGCACCTGGCGGAAGAAGCCGTCGATCAGCCAGATGGTGAACGGCACGTTGAGCGCGACATAGGCGAGGATCAGCCCGAAATGGGTGTCGATGATGCCGAGCCGCACATAGAGGAAGAACAGCGGCAGCGAGAGCGCGATGCCCGGCACGGTGCGCGTCAGCATCAGGCCGAGGAAGACGCTCGATTTACCGCGAAAACGATAGCGGGCGAACGCATAGCCGCCTGCCATGCCGATGGCCACCGCAATCACCGTCGAGGTCACCGAGATGATCAGCGAGTTGCGGAAATATTCAATCACCGGGATGCCGCCCTTGCCGATGCCTGAGAACATCGCGACATAGGCGTCGAACGAAATCTCCTGTGGGATCCACACCGGTGGCTTTGCCATGATCTCGACCGTCGGCCGCAGCGACGACAGCACGATCCACAGGCCCGGCAGGCAGATGGTCAGCATCGCCAGGAACAGGCCGATGCGATAGACGATGCCGAGCAGCCGGCGCTTCAGGCGGGCGGAAGAATTCTCGTCCATCTTCACCACTCCGCACCGATCTGCGTGCGCGCCGCGGCGAGCTTGTTGAAGAAGTAGACGGTGAAGGCGATCGACAGCAGGATCGAAAAATAGGCCATGGCGTTGGCCATGCCCATGCGCCCGTCGCTGTAGGCGGTGCGGGCCACCAAGGTCCATAGCAGTTCGGTGCGGCCCGCCGGTCCGCCATCGGTCATGATCTTGACGATGTCATAGGCGCGCGCCACGTCGAGCGAACGGATGGTCATGGCGATGTAGGCGAAGGGCATGACGAATGGCCACGTCACATAGCGGAATGTCTGCCACGGCGTGCAGCCGTCGACCCGCGCCGCCTCGATCGGCTCCTTGGGCATGGCGAGCAGGCCGGCGAGGATCAGGATGGCGAAGATCGCCGTCGACGACCAGATCTCGGCGATCGAGATGGCGATGAAGGCGAGATGGCCCTCGATCAGCCACGGTATGGCGTCTCGCGTGATGCCGAGCGACTGCAGCGCATTGTTCACCAGGCCGATATTGTCGTTGAACATGAACTTGAATTGGAAGCCGACCAGGATCGGCGAGAACATCATCGGAAACATCATCAGCGTGCGCAGGATGCGCTGGCCGCGCGTCGCCTTCTCGACGAGCATGGCGAGGCCGAGCCCGAGCAGCATTTCGAGATTGAGCGCGATGGTCAGCAGCAGAACCGTGCGACCGAAGGCCCACCAGAAGTCGGTGTTGGACAGGATCGAAAGATAGTTCCGGATGCCGATGAAGACGTAGAACGTTTCGGGCCGCGTCAGGCGGAACGGGGTGAAGCTCGAATAGAGCGACAGAAGCAGCGGCACCACCACCACCGCCGCCAGCACGATCATGGCCGGAAGCAGCAGCAGGAATGGCGCGGATGGCTTGAAGCCCTTCATCAGAATCCTTGAGTGTTTGTATTTGGACGGCGGTGCGTTGGCTGGGCGCGAAGGGTTAGCGTAAACCGCTGGCATCCCGCGCAACGCGATCGCCTCCCCCATTGCTGATTGGGGGAGGCAGCCCTGGGAGCCGTTGCTAGAGCTTGCCGGCGTCCTGGAGGATTTGTGTCGCCTTGGCGGCGGCTTCATCCAGTGCCTGTTTCGAGGTCTTGTCGCCGAGGATCGCCGCCTGCAGCTCGGGATAGACGGCGTTCGAGATCTCGATCCATTCAGGCGTCTGCGGCACGGCGAAGGCGTGCTTGGCCTCTTCCTGGAAAGCGGTAAGAACCTCCTTCTTGTAAGGATCGTTTTCGGCCTGCTTCAGGTCCCAGTCCCAGACCGCGGTGCGGGTCGGCAGCGGACCGGCGGCGGCCTCGAGCTTCTGGCTGTCCTCGTTGGTCAGCCACCAAACCAGGGAAGCCGCGGCCTCCTTGTTCGGGCAGTTCTCGGTCACCGAGAAGCCATGGAAGCCGGACCAGCCGGTGCGCTTGCCGGACGAACCCTTCGGCGCGACTTTGACGCCGACATTGCCGGCGACCTTCGACGACTTCGGATCGTTGAAGAAGCCGGCCCAGCCCGGCCAATCCAGGTTGATGGCGACAGTGCCGGACGCAAAGCCTTGGCCGAGATCGTCCCAGAGATAGTTGGTGGTGCCGGCCGGCACGGCCTTGGCCTTGTAGAGGTTGACGAACCAGTCGAGCGCCCGGATGCCGGCCTCGGAGTTGAAGACCGGCTTGCCGTCCTTGTCGAGATATTCGCCGCCCTCGGCGACGACCATCTCGTAGAAGCGGCCGTTGATCGCCTCTTCCTTGCCGGCGAACTGGGTGCCGTAGAAATTGGGCGGGTTGGCGAAGAACTCGGCCTGGTCGGTGACTTCCTTCCAGGTGTCCGGCGGCACCAGGTCATAGCCGTATTTCGCCTTGAACTTGGTCTTGTTGTCGGCGTTCTCGTACAGGCTCTTCTGGTAGTAGAGCGCCGAAACGTCGAACTGCGCACGCGGCAGCATCTCCAGCTTGCCGTCGATGGTTGCCGCCTTGATCGTCGACGGCACGAAGGCGTCGATCTCTTCCTTCGGCAGCAACTTGCTGAGGTCGGTGTAGAGGCCGGTATATTGCGGCGCGAAGGAGGAATGGTTCCAGCCGACGCACCAGTTGGTGCTGCCCGAGGCGATGTCGGACTTGAGCTCCTTGTCGATATCGAAGCCGTTCTTCTTGGTCAGGATGTTGACCTTGGCGCCAGTCGCCTTCTCCCATTCCGGGATCCGTTCGTAGAGCTTTTCATATTGCTGGCCGCCGATCAGCTTCACGTCGACGGTCACGCCTTCGAACTTGCCGGGCAGGTCGCCGGCAAGGGCTGCGCCTGCACCAAATGCAAGCAACAATGCACCGGCGGAGACGCCGGAAAGCAGTCTGTTCATTGGTATCCTCCCTGGGTGCGCCTTGGCCGGCGACCGCAACTCGTCTGATGACAAGAAGTGCTACATTCATATACAAACAAAACATTCATGGAGACGTCAAGGCGAAATTTGTTTCCGCTGCGCACGTTCCTGCGTATATGAAGGGTGAAATTCACTGGAGGATGAGCCCATGGACGACAGCGAAGACGAGCGCTATCGCGCGCCGGCGCTCGACAAGGGGCTCGATATCCTTGAACTGCTGGCGGGCGTCGACGGTGGCCTGACCCAGGCCGAAATCGCCAAGAAACTCGACCGCAGTCCCAACGAATTCTATCGCATGCTCGACCGGCTGGTGCGGCGCGGCTACGTCACGCGCCTCGACGGCGACCGCTATTCGCTGACGCTCAAGCTGTTCGGCCTGGCACAGTTGCACGCGCCGGTACGGCGGCTGGTCTCCTATGCCACGCCGCTGATGCGTGAACTTGCCGAGACATCGCAGCAGGCCAACCAACTCGTTGTTTTTGATCGCGGTTCTGCCGTCGTCATCGGTCAGCAGGAAGCACCGAACTACTGGGGCATATCGATCCGGGTCGGCTCCCATATCAGTCTGTTCGACACCGGCTCGGGACATGTGCTGCTCGCCTTCCGCTCACCGGAAGAGCGCCAGATGATGATTTCCGAACACGTCCGCAGCACCGACAAGACGGCGCAATCGAGCGAGTTCTTCACCCGTCTCGACCAGATCCGCGACCGTGGCTACGAGATGATGGCTTCGATGCAGACAGCCGGCGTCTTCAACCTGTCGGCCCCGGTGCGCAGTTCCGACGGCAAGGCGATCGCCGCGCTGTCGATTCCCTACATCACGGTGGTCAACGCGCCTTCCGCACCCGATATCACCAGGACAATCGAACTGTTGCTGGCAACGTGTGAAAAGCTGTCGCACCTTGCTGGATCAGCAGTCGGCTCATCGGTGTGAATTCTTATTTGAATGAAGAATTCTCTCGTGAGATGATTTGAAAAGCCAGAGGGAGGAGCCTCGCCATGATCATCGACACCCATCTTCACCTCATCGATCGCTCGGCCCTGCGCTATCCCTGGCTCGCCGGCGTGCCGGCGCTCAACCGCGATTTCTCTTATGAAGACTACGCGACGGAGGCGCAGCGTGTCGGCGTCGAGCGCGTGCTGCATATGGAGGTCGATGTCGATCCGGCCGACATCGAAGCCGAGACGGCTCGTGTGGAAGGACTGTCACGGCAGCCCGGCAGCATGCTGGCCGGGGTGATCGCGTCCTGCCGTCCTGAGGAAGGAGACTTCGCGGCCTATCTCGAACGGCAGCGGGCAAACCCGTTCGTAAAGGGCTTTCGCCGCGTCCTTCATGTCGCGCCCGACGAGCTCTCGGAAGGTGCGGTGTTCCGCGACAGCATCAAGCGGCTTGGCGGCACCGGCCTGACCTTCGATCTCGTCGTGCTGCCGCACCAGATTCCCAAGGCTATCGTGCTTGCCGACCTGGCACCCGATGTGACGTTCGTCCTCGACCATTGCGGCGTGCCCGACATCAAGGGCAACAGGGAACATCCATGGCGCGAGCATATGAGCGAGATCGCCCGGCGCCCGAATGTCATGGCCAAGATTTCCGGTGTCGTCGCCTATGCCGATGCCGGCAGCTGGACGGTCGAGACGTTGCGGCCGTACGTCGAGCACACCATCAATTCATTCGGCTGGGACCGCGTCGTCTGGGGCAGCGACTGGCCGGTCTGCACGCTAGGCGGCGGCCTGTCGACCTGGGTAGCGGCGACCCATGCATTGCTCTCAGGCTGCAGCATTAACGAGCGCGACAGGCTGTTGTCCGGCAATGCCCGCAAGCTGTGGCGGCTCGACTGACAGGTCCTTTCAGACGGTTGCCGAGACGTGCCGTTCGCGGCCATAGAGCGAAACCAGCAGCACGATGACGAAGCCGAGCGCGGCCTGCACCGCCGCGGGCTGGAAGCCGAGGCCGATGAGCAGCGTGTTGATCTCGGTCAGCACCAGCACGCCGGCGATCGTGCCGAGATAGCTGCCCCGGCCGCCGACCAGTGCTGCGCCGCCGACGACGACCGCTGCGATGGTCTGGAACAGATAGGGCTGGCCGACATCGCCATAGGCCGAGCCGGTGAAGCCGAGCAGCAGCACGCCCGCGACAGCGGCGAAGAAGGCGCTTGCTGCATAGGTGATGACCCACATGCGAACCGGGTCGATCAGCGCCAGCGGCGCCGCTCCCGGATTGCTGCCCAACGCATAGAGCCGGCGGCCATAGGGCGTCCGCTCCAGCACCAGCACGACCAGCGCCGCCAGCACGACCAGGCTCGGCACCAGCCACGGCACCGGCAGCGGGCCGGCCGATCCGCCGATCGAGACGAAGCTGGAAACCGCTTGTGGCGCGGAGCCTGACGGGAAGCCGGCTGTCCACA
>NZ_RZQA01000979.1:0-2110 GCF_004022915.1 Mesorhizobium sp. M7A.F.Ca.US.006.04.2.1 | reverse complement strand
CTGGCGGGCTGATGAAGGCGATCCGCATGAAAAAGCGATTGGTCTGCCGGTCCCAGAACTGGCTGCTTTCGGCGATGTTGGCGCCGTTCGCGGCAAGCTCCGCCGTGACGGCGGCGACGATCCCCGGCCGATCCTCGCAGGAAAGCGTGAGAATATGAACCGGCGCGGCCTCGTCCGTCGCATCATTGCCTTGAGATTTCACGCCCCGTCGACCCTCTTCATGAACAGGCTGAGTTCAGCCGGATCCATATGCACCACATGCCTGTCTTCGGGATAGGCGAGACTGTTCACGTCGGCAACATATTCCGAAAACGCGGCGATACGCTCGGCCTGCAAACGATCATATTCGGCGGCGAAATTGCGATACACCTTGGAATGACGGGGCATGTGGCCACGGTTCTGGCCGAGAATGTCGTCGGCGAACAGATATTGCGCATCGCAACCGGTACCCGCTCCCATCGACAGCATGATCAGCGACGTCCGCTCCGAGATCGCCTTGGCCACCTCGACCGGCACCACCTCGATCTCGGCGCCGATGGCGCCTGCAGCCTCCAGCTGCTTCACCGCCGCGAAGATATCCATGGCGGTGTCGGCGGTCTTGCCGACCGCCTTGAAGCCGCCAGTCCAGGTCGCGCGGGAAGGAATGAGGCCAACATGGCCGATCACCGGGATATTGTCATCGGCCATCCGCTTGATCGTGGCGTAGCCGGCGCTGCAATAGACCGCGTCGGCGCCGGCCTTGTAGAGCCGGAAGGCCCAGCGCACGAAATCGTCCGCCGTGCCGATCTCGTAGAAATTGTCGCCCGGCATGGTGAACAGGCTGGGCGCCGCGTCGCGGTACTCAGGGTTGAGCACCAATTCGGGCGGCACCGAGACGATGTCGACCCCTGCGCGCTCCGCGGCCTCGGCCTCGTCCATCGTCAGCACACGCAGCATGGTCAGCTGTCGCTTGCCCTTCATGGCGCGCAAATCCGCCACCGTCGGTCTTTTTCGGCTCATCAAAAGGGTTCCCTCAGTTGCATTCGGCGGCAGGTCAGCCGATCTGGATCATCACTTTGCCAGCCTCGACCTTCACTGGATAGGTGGCGAGATTGACGCATACCGGTGCGCCTCGAGCCACGCCCGTCTTGTAGTTGAAGCGGCCATTGTGCTTGGGGCATTCGATGATGTCGTCCATCACCAGCCCATCGGCCAGATGCGCCTTCTCATGCGTGCAGTATCCGTCGGTTGCGAAGTACTCGTCATCGGGACTGCGATAGATGGCGAAGGTACGGCCGCCATGATCGAAGCGGATGACATCCTCTTCCTCGACATCGTCGACGCCACACGCTTCAACCCAGTCGGCCATCTGCTTTTCCCTATTCCGCCGCCGCCGGAACGGTCAGTGCATGGAATTCGTCCCGGTACGGCCGCGCCGTCGGCGGCAATTCACGTTTGAGGAAATAATCCTCGTACTGAAGCTGCTTCAGCAGCACCGGCCAGACCTCGCGATAGGCATGCCACATCGAAGGGTTCGGCTCGGGCAGATCGTGCTTGATCAATTCGTGCAGCCTCGGCAGCGCGTGATAGGGCACCATCGGAAACATGTGATGTTCGACATGATAGTTCATGTTCCAATAGATGAAGCGGCTGATGGGGTTCATGTAGACGGTGCGCGTGTTCAGCCGGTGGTCGGTGACATTGTCGGCCAGCCCGATATGCTGCAGCAGGCCGGTCAGCACCATGTGCCAGCTGCCGTAGAGGCGCGGCAGGCCGATCAGCACCAGCGGCAGGAACGACCACAGATAAAGCGCCAGCCCGATCGCCCCGACATAGATGGCGACATGCCAGCGCGCGGCTGTGACCACCTTGTGAAGCTCCATCTCGGGAATAAAGCTTTTCTCGTCCGGCGAGATGCTGCCGAACGCATTGCGCACCAGCGTCGGCAGCGAATAGCGGAAATCGAGAACACCGGTGAAGGCGAGTGCGGCGCGCAGCAGGTCCGGCGGACGCATCACCGCGATCTCGGCGTCGCGGCCGACGATGATCGTGTCGGTGTGGTGGCGGGCATGGCTCCAGCGCCAGGTCACCGGATTGCGCATCAGCATGAAGCTGGCGATCTGGTAGACGG
>NZ_RZQA01000978.1:0-2118 GCF_004022915.1 Mesorhizobium sp. M7A.F.Ca.US.006.04.2.1 | reverse complement strand
GTGCTGCATCGGGGTTGGTGATTTTCTCGATAAAGGCGCTCTTGTCGATCGGAGCGAACAGACCCGAACGCTTCAAATCGGCGGTGACGATCTGCGAAATCTGCGCCCCAAGCGCGTCGCCGCCCTGGAAATCCGTGATGGCGATCGGCAGCGGCTCGACGTTGCCCTTGTTGACGTTGAGCTCGACGAGCGCCAGCGCCGGCAACGTGCCTGCCGCGGTCATGCCCATCGCCATTGCTGCGACCATCAGGAGCGGCTTGAGGATTGATTTCATGTCTTCTCGCTTCTCGTACTGATTTTCGGATGACAGGGCCTTAGAGGCCGAGCATCTCCCTTGGATCGAAGGTGACGCGGACGTCGGCCCAGATGTCCTGCTTGCCGGCGGGAACTTGCAGGCCGGTGACATCGCATTTTTGCACCGCACGAACGGCACTTTCGTCGAACTGGCGATTCCCGCTCGACTTTTCGACCGCCGGGCGCCCGTCCAGCTTACCGGATGCATCCAAGTTGAACCGCACCACGACGAGGAAGTTCTCGGAACCTTCAAGGCCGACAGGAAGGGTCCAGCAGCCGCCGAGCTGGCTTTCCAGGGCACCCATTTCGGACCTGGAAAGCTTCTGACCTTGGTCCTTGTCGCCGCCGAGCGACGCCTGCTGGGTCGAGCGCTTGGCGCCCCCGCCGGATGGTTTCTGCTTGTCGAGGAGCGCGGAGATCTCGTCGGCGTTGAATTGCTTGTCATCGGATTTCGGCTTCGACGACGCTTCCTTGACCGGCTTGTCGGCGTCCTTGCGCTCCGGCGCCTTGGCGCTTTCGGCCTGCGCCGGCTGCGGCTTCGGCCGCGCTTCCGGCGCGGGAGCGGAATCCGGCAGCTGCGTCGCCTCGGCGGGCGGCTCCTGCGCTATGGCTTCAGCGACGGCGTCGGGCTTGACCTCGGGCGTCGGATCGATGGCAGCGGTCTTGTCCTGCGGCGGCGGGGTCGGCGCCGGCTTGGCCGGTGTCGGCTTGGGATCGGCCTGCTTGACCGGCTCGGGCTTGACCTCTTCCTTGGGCGTCGGCGCCGGCGCCACTTCCGTTGCCGGGGTGGGCTTGGGCTTCTCCTGCGGCTTCGGCACGTCCTCGGGCTTCGGCTTTTCGATCGGGGTCGGCGCGGGCGGCGGAGCCGAGGTCATGTCGACGGGCTTCGGCTTGGCTTCCGGCGTTATCGGCTTGTCGGTGTCGACGCTGTTCTCGCCGACCTTCTGCGCATCCGGAACGATGTCCGGGCGCTGCGTCGGCACAGGCGCCGGCTTTTCATGCATCACGGCCTTCTTGTCGCCCTGCAACGTCTGCGCAATGGCTTCCATCGGCACGATATCGACCGCGACCGACTCGACGTCGGACGACGGAAGTGCCGCCGGCGCCGTCAGCGTGAACAGGCCGAAGGTCAGCGCCGCCGTATGCAAGATGACCGATGTGGTGAGGCCGGTCTTCATCGCGCGTCTACTGGTCCTGTTCCTGCAGTGAAACCAGGCCGATGTTCTTGTAGCCAGCGGCCGAAATACGGGCCATCACCTTCATCGCCGTACCATAGTCGGTGGACTTGTCGCCGCGGATGAAGATGCGCTCCTCATAGCCGGTCTTGGAAATTGCCTGCAGCTTGGCTACCAGCTCCTCGATCGGGATTTCGGTTTCCTGCAGATAAATCTGGCCGGCGGCGTTGATCGAGACGGTGATCGGCTGCGTGTCGGCATTCATCGCCTTAGCCTGCGTATCCGGCAGGTCGATCGGCACGCCGACCGTCAGCATTGGTGCCGCGACCATGAAGATGATCAGCAGCACCAGCATCACGTCGACCATCGGCGTGACGTTGATCTCGGACATCAGTGCATGGTGACGGCCGCGCCGCCTGTGGCCGCGCCCGCCGCGTCCTCCCATGCCCATGGACATACCCATCTGCTACTCCTCAGGCCTTGGGGGCCACTTTTTCATCGATTTGGCGCGAGAGTATGGCGGAGAACTCGTCGGAGAATCCTTCCATGCGCACGGCTATCTTGCTCGCGTCGGACGACAGCTTGTTGTAGGCGATGACGGCGGGAATGGCGGCGAGCAGGCCCATGGCCGTCGCCCGCAGCGCCTCGG
>NZ_RZQA01000977.1:0-2118 GCF_004022915.1 Mesorhizobium sp. M7A.F.Ca.US.006.04.2.1 | reverse complement strand
TTGGACGTAAATGCGGTTCGCGGAAACGCAGGTCTGGCCGGCATTGCGGAACTTCGCCTGGACCGCACCGTCAACAGCACCGTCAATGTCGGCATCATCGAAGATGATGAAAGGTGCATTGCCGCCGAGTTCAAGGCTGACCTTCTTGATCTGGTCAGAGCACTGACGCATCAGCAGCCGTCCGACCTCGGTCGAACCGGTGAAGCTGATCTTTCGAATCTTGGAATTGGTGCAGAGTTCACGGCCCACGCGATCACCTTCGGACGCATAGATCAGGTTGACCACGCCATCGGGAAAGCCGGCCTGATGGGCGAGGGCGAACATTGCGCCAGCCACGAGCGGCGTCTGTTCAGCGGGCTTGAGCACGATTGTGCAGCCCGCAGCCAAGGCCGGCGAGATTTTGCGCGCCACCATGGAGGCCGGGAAATTCCATGGCGTGATCGTGCCAACAACGCCGATGGGCTGCTTGATCACTAGCATTCGGCGGTCTGTCGAGGGTGCCGAGATCGTCTCGCCATAGACGCGATTGGCCTCCTCGGCATACCATTGCAGATACGCCGCCGCATGCGATACCTCTGAAATGGCTTCGGCAAGCGGCTTGCCCATTTCCGCAGTCAGAATCGCGGCGAGATCGCCTGCATGGTCGATGATCAGCTGATGCCATCGCCAAAGAACGTCGCTACGTTCTCGGGCCGTCAACGCGGCCCATCCCGACTGCGCAACATAGGCCTTGTCTACCGCAGCACGTGTCTCCTCCACGCCCATATCGGGAAGCTCTGCCAAAACTTCGCCGGTCGACGGATTGACGACCTCGAACGTCTTATTGCCAACTGGTCTGCCGAGTGCCGGCAGGCGGTCGATGGCTCCAAACAGGTGCGGGGATTTCAGACGGCGGATCATCGGCAGGCACAGGGGCAATACCGGATTCCTCCTCAACGCAGCGAACATCCAGGTCGACAGGCCGTCAGTGTGTATTCTGCACCAGTGGGTTCGTCGTAGGGCCTCGGCAAAGCAGCTGGTAGACCACGCTAGCCCGATGAAAAGACAGCAGTTTCGTTAGTTTGAGTGCCCGCGGTTCATCAATTGATGGATTAAGCAGTCGGATGTTTGCTTCATCCACCATGCCTGCTGGTGGCATGCGACTGAATTCTGCAAAAAGGCGGCATACATGCTGAGGAGCGCCATTTCGGCGAGAGGCCGCCGGACCGCCAATGCCGCGCAAGGTCGGCGAAAACGACTCCGCGCGTCTGCATGATCTGCTTGGCCCACGGGCCTCCACATTCGCTCTTCCCACGAGAAGCCCCGATGAAGAAGGAAGGTGAGATGAGTTTCTTTACTCATCCTTGCCGCCCAGCGGCGGGCCGACCACCAAAATGGCGGGCTCGGCCGAAAGCAGCTTTTTGGCCGCCGCCTTGACCTGTTTGAGCGTCACCCGACCGATGCTGCGGGCGCGACGCTGGTTGTAGTCGACGTCGGCCTTGTGAATCTGCAAATCCAGGAGCCGGTCTGCAATCGAGCGGGTCGAGCCCAGTTGGTCGATGGCATAGGCGCCGATCAGGTGCTTCTTCGACGCCTTGAGCTCGGCCCCGGTCGGTCCTTGCTGCGCCATCTGCTTTACCACATCTCGCACGATGCTCAGTGTTTGGGCAGCGCAGTCCGAGCGTGTCTCTGTCGTAACCAGAAGCGAGTCAAGGGTTAGTTCAGAGCTGACGTGATAGGCAAGGCCGCGTTTTTGACGTACCTCCTCGTAAAGGCGGGAAGTCAAGTATGAGCCGCCAAGGATGTCGTTCAGCAGCACGGCCGCGTAGAAATCCGGCGCGCTAGGCTTCACGCCAGGCCAGGCCAACGTCAGCGAAGTCTGCGGCAGGTCGTAGTTCTCCTCCACCAGTTGACCGAGTTTCGGCGCGACATCGTAGACGGGGACGAGGGTTTGTTGCTCAGGCAAATCACCAAACAGCTGGTCAAGCCTTTCCCTCAACGTGTTCGCGTCAATGTCACCCACCACGGCAATATGGAGCCCGTCGCGAGCGAAAATGGCCTGGTGGAAGGCGCGGAGGTCGGACGGCGTGATGCCGGGCAGGCTCTCTTTTGTGCCTTCTCACAGCCTTGAACAAGGAT
>NZ_RZQA01000976.1:0-2119 GCF_004022915.1 Mesorhizobium sp. M7A.F.Ca.US.006.04.2.1 | reverse complement strand
CACCGTTTCTGGTCCATGCCGATTCGGCCGCCGCGGCCGAATCGGCATGGACCAGAAACGGTGCATCTTCCGCGATCTTGCGGCCTTCCGCCGCCAACGCCGCCAATGGCAAGAGAGAACCGCCGACGCTGTCAGGAGGCGCCATGGCGATACGATGGCTGTCCATCGCCGCAAGGTCGGGCAGCTTGCCGTCCCGCGTCAGCAGAACCGAGCGGATGCCGATCGCGCCGTCTGAATCGACCGGAGCCACAAGCGGTTCGATACATAAGCAGCGCTGCGAGGCCGTCGCATATGCGGTGGCCGAATAGATCGCATATTCGATGCGGGCATTGGCCTGCGCCTCGATCAGCGCGGCATAGTTGCGGGCAACGACAAACTCGACCTTCATGCCCAAGGCCTTGGTGTAGGCGTCGGTCAACAGTGCCAGCCCCGGAACGGAGTTGCCGGCGCCTGGCTCGGCAACGATGCCGATGCGAAACGTGCCGATATCGTCGCGCCAGTCGGCATGCGCCGGATTTGACCAGAGCGCGACCTGCGCCAGCATGAGAGCGGCATAAGTCTTCAGCGCAACCCTCATGACAGGAACCACGGTCTGTTGTCCTCGATTCATGCCCATGCCCGGAGCATTTGTGCATATCGCAGCCCAAAACCGCTGCGCACCGTTGGGCGACATGCATCTCTGTTTGTGCATGTCGTTATCCCAAAACCGCTGCGCACTTTTGGGCGACATGCACCAGACTATCACGCCAAGCCGTTGCCGTTTGGTTTCCGAATTGCCAATGAAGTCGCGGAACCCTATGTCTGGTCGGTCAAACTGGCAACAACTCGATGGCACGCGCTTTCCTCTTCGTTCTGGACTCCTTCGGCATCGGTGGAGCGGCCGACGCCGACCGCTACGGCGACGCCGGCGCCAACACATTCGCGCACATCGCAGAAGCCTGTGCAGAGGGCCGCGCGGATCGCGAAGGGCTTCGCAGTGGACCGCTGTTTGTCCCCCAGATGGCCTCGCTCGGGCTTGGCAAGGCTGCCGAAACCGCAACGGGGCTGGGCTTTGCCAGCAGCGGGACGGATCTGCTCCCAACTGCCTTTCACGGCGCCGCACAGGAGGTTTCGAGCGGCAAGGACACGCCGTCGGGCCATTGGGAGATCGCCGGCCTGCCGGTGCGCCTCGACTGGGGCTATTTCCCGGATACGGTTCCCGCCTTTCCGGCCGAACTGACCGAGGCGATGATCCGCGAAGGCAAGGTGCCGGGCATTCTCGGCAATTGCCATGCGCCGGGCACCGAAATCATCGAGCGCTTTGGCGAGGAACACATCCGGACCGGCAAGCCGATCTGCTACACGTCGGTCGACTCGGTCCTGCAAATCGCCGCGCATGAAGTCCATTTCGGCCTCGATCGGCTTTATGAATTCTGCCAGGTGGTGCGCAGGCTGGTTGACCCGCTCAGGATCGGACGGGTGATCGCGCGGCCGTTCGTCGGCGAAACCACCGCCACTTTCGAGCGGACATACAACCGTCATGACTACGCCGTGCCCCCGCCGGAACCGACCCTGCTCGACCGGCTGACGGCGCGTGGCAGCCGTGTCATCGCCGTCGGCAAGATCGGCGACATCTTCGCCCATCGCGGAATTTCGCAAGTGCGCAAGGCGGCAGGCAACATGGCTATGTTCGACGAAGCGCTGGGTGCGATGGATGATGCCGGCGACGGTGACCTCGTCTTCGCCAATTTCGTCGACTTCGACACCGAATTCGGTCACCGCCGCGATGTCGCGGGCTATGCTGCAGCGCTCGAGGCCTTCGACCTGCGGCTGCCGGAGGCATTTGCGAGGCTGCGGCAGGGCGATCTTCTCATCCTGACGGCCGACCACGGCAACGACCCTACCTGGGCCGGGACCGATCACACGCGCGAGCGCGTTCCGGTGATCGGCACTGGACCGGGTCTCAAGGGCGGCGACATCGGACTGAGAACGACATTCGCCGACATCGGCGAAACCGTGGCCGAGCATCTCGGGCTGGCGCCCGGACGCTACGGCACTTCTTTCTATGCGGCGATCGGCGGTCATGCCTGAGTTACCGGAGGTCGAAACCGTCCGGCGCGGACTTCAGCCGGTTCTGGAA
>NZ_RZQA01000975.1:0-2123 GCF_004022915.1 Mesorhizobium sp. M7A.F.Ca.US.006.04.2.1 | reverse complement strand
CCCGGAAAGCCTCGTCATCGATATTGCCGGCGACGCATCTGTCCAGATGACGATGAAAGAGATGTCGGCGGCGGTTCAGTACAATGCGCCTATCAAGATATTCATCTTGAACAACTCTTACATGGGCATGGTTCGCCAGTGGCAGCAAATGCTTCACGGAAACCGGCTTGCGCATTCCTATTCCGAAACTTTGCCCGATTTCGTCAAACTGGCTGAAGCGTTCGGTGCGGTCGGCATACGTTGTGAGAAGCCGGCCGACCTCGATGACGCGATTCAGGAAATGATCGATGTAAACCGGCCGGTGCTCTTCGACTGCCGTGTTGCCGAACTCGCCAATTGCCTTCCGATGATCCGGACGGGCAGAGCCCATAATGAGATGCTCTTGCCCGGCGAGACCTTCGCCAGTGCAACCGATGAGATCGGCCAGGGACTGGTATAGACCCCAGAGCGGGATGCATTCGAATTGAATCGTGCATCCCGCTCGATTGCGTCCGACTTCAAGGCTACAGCCCGGTTTGCGCCAGCACGAAGCGCAGCCGCGCCTCGACGGGGGCCAGCGGCAACGGAACCATCTCATAGCCCAGTTCCGTGTAGACGCCGACCAGCGCATGGTGGGTGCGCTCGGCCTCGTCGAGCGTCTGCTTGCGCTCTTTGTCCTGCGCGAAGATCTCCGGCCAAAGCGGGGCGACGAAGACGCGCCGATGATAGCGGAAGCGCTCTGCGGCAGCGTGGGCGTGTTCGGGTATCGGCAGGCCGCTCAGCCTGAGATAGCCGAGCGTGTCCGGAACGCCGCGATCGAAAAAAACAGGACGCCCGGTCTGTTCTTGCGCAATTTGATACGAGCGCATCTCCCATGACAGCATCAACTCGGCGTACAGGGCGCGATCGTGCCAAGGCAAAGCGGGTCCGCCAATGGCGGACTGGTCGCGGATAATGCCGCGGCCGGCTTCCACCGAGGCGGCAAAGCCTGCGTGGCGCAGGGCTTCGATCAGGGTGGTCTTGCCGGATCCGGGACCGCCGGTCAGCACGAAGAATCGATCGGAATCGTTTTGCATGTTTTGTCCATGGCGAGGGAGCACGCGGCAGGGCGCGTTCGCGGCGGAACTGCCGTCGCGCATGCTGGATATCGGAGGAGGGGAGAAGTGGAGGTTTCTGTTGCCAGGTACCTCCGAACCCCGCCTAGAAGTGCGAACCTCTAGGGCTTGATTTGAAGCTATCGCACCGCTTACGCGGCGAGACGTGCTTCCGCATAGTTGTCATTTGCAACTACAGGTTTAGCCCGATGACGGTGGTACCATGCCGGGCAAAAGTACGATCTTTACACCTTCGTCGATCCTATTTCGCCCCCAGCAAAAACCGCTCTGTCGTCAACAGCGGCTTTTGGTGGAGGCGCCGGGTACCGCCCCCGGGTCCGAACGGCTTATTTCATCGCCCATTTATCGCCATAGTCGGTCAAGCCGACAAACCGAATATAGGGGGCGATCGCAGGAAATGAAAGGCCGCAATGGCACTTTGTCCCCGTGTCAAAACCGCAAGTCCGAAGGGTTGACTTGAGCGCGGTCTCAACCGAAGCTTTGCCACGGTGAGGAGTTATCGACATAGCGCACAAGTTGCAGCAGCGCCACAGCCCTCATCGATCGGATCCGTGGCGCCGACGAGGGGAATTTTGATGGCCGACTATCTTGCAGACGTGAAGAAATACGATGCCTCGGCGAGTGCCGACGTGGTCGACAAAATCGTGAAGCATCTTGGCATTGCGCTTCGGAACCGCGATTCCTCGCTGGTGTCTTGCACCGATCCGAAGGAACTGGAGCGCGTCAAGGCTGGCTGGGTTGCCAAGAAGCTCGGCATATCGGACGACAGCAAGGCCGACGCTTCGATCGAGAAGGTCTGCAAGGCGATGGCCGCCGACAATACCAAGAACCGGGTTACCTTCTACTACCTGGTTGCCAAGGACCTGGGTAAGCTCGGCTCCCTCTGACGGCCGCGCTTCAATTCGCCGGGCTGGCGCGGTCCATGCGCCAGCCGGTGATGTTGTTGGGGACTGACTGGCTTCGGGCATGGCTTGCGCGCTGCTTTGTGGTGTTCGATCGCCCGTCTGTCAGTTATGATGGCTGGACAAC
>NZ_RZQA01000974.1:0-2137 GCF_004022915.1 Mesorhizobium sp. M7A.F.Ca.US.006.04.2.1 | reverse complement strand
CCCGGGAAGATGCCGATCTTCACCTCGGGAAGCGCCATCTTCACCTTGTCGCTATCGGCGGCGACACGGCCGTGGCAGGCGAGCGACAATTCGAAGGCGCCGCCCATGCAGGTGCCGTTGATCGCCGACACCCACGGCTTTCCGCAAGTTTCCAGCTTGCGGAACAGGCCGGTCATCATGCCGGCATTGTCGAACAGCGCCTTGGTCGCCTTTTCGGCGTCCTTGCCCTTTTCCGCGGCGAAGGTCGTCAGCATCTTCTGCAGCAAAGAGATATCTGCACCGCCGGAGAAGGTATCCTTGCCGGAGGTGATCACGGCGCCCTTGATGGCGGCGTCACCAGCCACCTTGTCGACAATGGCGTTCAATTCCCGCATCGCCTCTTCGGTGAAGACGTTCATCGAACGGCCGGGCATGTCCCAGGTGACCAGCGCAATGCCGTCGGCGTCGGTGTCGAGGGCGAAATTGGTGTAGCTCATCGTTTCTCTCCCCGTCAGACGCGTTCGATGATGGTTGCGGTGCCCATGCCGGCGCCGATGCACAGCGTCACCAGAGCGGTGTTGAGATCGCGCCGCTCGAGTTCGTCCAGCACCGTGCCGAAGATCATCGCGCCGGTGGCGCCGAGCGGATGACCCATGGCGATGGCACCGCCATTGACGTTGATCTTGTCATGCGGAATGTCGAAAGCCTGCATGTAGCGCAGCACCACCGAAGCGAAGGCTTCGTTGAGCTCGAACAGGTCGATGTCCGAGAGCTTCATCTTGGCGCGCTTCAACAGCTTCTCGGTGACGTCGACCGGACCGGTCAGCATCAGCACAGGCTCGGAGCCGATGTTGGCGAAGGTGCGGATACGCGCGCGGGGCTTCAGCCCCATCGCCTTGCCGGCCTTCTTCGAACCGAGCAGCACGGCCGCCGCACCATCGACGATGCCGGACGAATTGCCGGCATGATGGACGTGGTTGACCTCTTCCACTTCGGGATGCTTCTGCACCGCGACCGCATCGAAGCCGCCCATTTCGCCGGGCATGACGAAGGACGGGTTGAGCGAGGCCAGCGACTGCATGTCGGTCGACGGGCGCATATGCTCGTCATGGTCGAGGATGGTCAGGCCGTTCTGGTCCTTGATCGGGATGACGGATTTCTTGAAGCGGCCATCCGCCCAGGATTTGGCGGCGCGCTTCTGGCTCTCGACCGCATAGGCGTCGACGTCGTCTCTGCTGAAGCCGTATTTGGTGGCGATCAGGTCGGCCGAGATGCCTTGCGGCACGAACCAGCCGGGCAGGCCGACCGAAGGATCCATGAACCAGGCACCGCCCGAGGCGCCCATGCCGACGCGCGACATCGATTCGACACCGCCGGCAATGACGATCTCGTCCGCTCCCTGCGCGATCTTGGCGGCACCGAAATTGATGGCGTCGAGCCCGGAAGCGCAGAAGCGTGAGATCTGCATGCCGGGCGCCTTGGTGTCGTAGCCGGCCTCGAAGGCGGCGGCGCGCGGAATGACCGAACCCGCCTCGCCGACCGGATCGACGCAGCCGAAGATGATGTCGTCGACGTTTGCAGTGTCCAGCCCATTGCGGTCGCGCAGCGCTTCGAGCGTCTTGGCGGCAAGCCGCACCGCCGGCACCTCGTGCAGCGATCCGTCTTTCTTGCCCTTGCCGCGCGGTGTGCGCACGGCGTCATAGACATAAGCTTCAGCCATTTGCTTGCTCCTTGGGTTTGCCTGATGTCGCCTTCAGAGAGAGCGTCCGATCAGCAATTTCATGATCTCGTTGGTGCCGCCGTAGATGCGCTGGACGCGGGCGTCGCGGAACATGCGGGCGATCGGGTATTCATTCATGTAGCCATAGCCGCCATGCAGTTGAAGGCATTCGTCGACGACTTTTCCCTGCAGGTCGCTGAGCCAGTACTTGGCCATCGACGCTGTCACGGGATCGAGGCCGCCCGCGATGTGGCGGGCGACGCAATCATTGTAGAAGACGCGGCCGATGGTGGCCTCGGTCTTGAGTTCGGCCAGCTTGAACTGGGTGTTCTGGAAATCGATGATCGCCTTGCCGAACGCCTTGCGCTCCTTGACGTAGTCGATGGTCAACGCCAGCGCCCGCTCGATCATGGCGATGGCGCCTGTGCCGATCTGCAG
>NZ_RZQA01000973.1:0-2138 GCF_004022915.1 Mesorhizobium sp. M7A.F.Ca.US.006.04.2.1 | reverse complement strand
GGACGACAACCGCGGCGCCGGCAAGTGCCCGACGCAGGGCGGGCGAGGCAGGCCTGGTCGATGCGGTGGCGGCTTTCGCGCTCATGACGCAACCGCCAGCAAGGCTGATCCGCGCTTGTCACGCATTTGGCGATCCTCCGTTCATATGGCGCTTCGCGCCATTGGGTTTTTTCTGTTCGACAAGGGCACGAGCGGTGGACTCGTCGGTGATCAGGCCGCTGAGATAGCGGCTTTCGAGCACCGCTTTGATGGCGCGTATTTTCACTTTGCCGCCGGCGACGGCGACAATCCGGCGGCCCTTCAACTGGTCCCGCGGGAGTGCCAGGATTCTGTCCGACAGCGCCGTTTCCACTGGGCGTCCCTGGTCGTCGAAGAAGTGGGCGAGCAGCTCGCCGACGCCGCCATCGCGTTTGACCTCATCGATTTCGGAATGTTCGATCATGCCGGTGGCGACCAGCGAAGCTTCCCGCTCGGCGGTCCCTATGCCGACGAACATCAGGTCGGACCGGCTTGCGAGGTCGAAGACATCGCTGATGCCGCGCTGCCCAAGCAGCACCTCACGGTCCTCCGCGGTGTTGGCGACAAAAGGCACCGGCATCACATAGGCCTGCGCGCCGGTCCGCTCGGCCAGCCGATGCATGACGTCGTGCGGGTTGGCCGCGAACTTGCGCGTCACACCGCCAAGCAGCGAGACGAAACGGATATGGGCGGCGGCGGTGCGCGTCAGATACTCGACGCTTGCGGCAAGGGTACGGCCGTGGCCGACGCCGATCAGCATGTCCTCGCCGCGATCGATCTCCCGCTTCAGAAACTGAGCGCCGGCGATGCCAAGCGCCTTCAGCGGCAGCTCGTCCTGATCGAGATCCGGAACGACCTCGCAGTAATCGAGCCCGTAAGCATTGATCAGCTGCTGCTCGAGGTCGATGCATTCGCCGACGTCGCCGTCGATGATCACCCTGACCAGGCCATCCTGAGTGGCCCGCGTGATGAGCCGATGCGCCTTGAGGCTGGTCAGGCCGAGCCGCTTGGCCACCTGGGCCTGCGTCAGACCCCCGGCATAGTGAAGCCAGGCCGCGCGGGTGGCGAGGCTGGACTCATGATCGCGGTTAGCGGTTCCGCCGGATTTCAAGCCATCTCCTCCCTGAGATGATATTATTATCTTTGTGTGCAAAAATTTTCACATCCCTGCATTGCTGTCAATCCCCCGCCGGGTTGGGCGCATGCACATACGGGGAATTCACAGGTCTCGCCCTTCCCGAAACGCCGGTCTGCCGGCATTCGGCGGGCAACATCGACCTATTAGGAGGTGAGCATGTTACTCGATCATACGGTGATGTTAATTTAACGTCAATCTGTGTTATCTCAGGCTTAAGCCGGCAGAATTGCACGGCCGTCGGCTATCCAGGTTTTTTTCTAACTAGCTGTTTTTCAGGGATAATATCTAATATCGGCAAAATCCCAATCCGCCTGTGAGTTGGGCGATTTGCGGATGCGGCGCATCCATGGGCAAACCGACCGGATTGCCTTGTGAAGAGCATCGGTGACGGACTGATCAGCCCAGCCGCATCAGGTTCCGGTCCTCGAGTTCCACAATTGCGGCCTCGACTTCCCTTGCAAGGCGCCCGGCGCTCCAGCCCAGCGCCTGTCCGGCAATCGCCGCGATCGCCTGCAGGTCGCGGCCTGTCAGGGAGCCTGATATCGCCAAGGTGCTGCGGCGCATGACGATGTCGGCCAGATGTTCGACGAACTCGTTGCGGACGATGTAGTCGATTTCCAATTTGCTGTAGCTTTCTGAATCCGGCAGCCGACTCTCATCGCCCGACCCATGCGTGGCGATCTGCGTGGCTCTGGTGCCGTATCGCGACAGCAGCGCATCGAGACGCCGTTCCTCAGCGCCCGTCTTCGAGTGAGCCAGAGCCAGCCAACTTGCTCGCGCTGCGGCATTGGTCGGGAAATCCCTGCCGCCGCCGATCGGCATGGCTTGCGTCGTCACCTTGCGGCTGCGCTGCAGGCGGCCGAGCACGGTTTCGGCGACTTCCTCGGCGAAACCGCGAAAGGTCGTCCACTTGCCGCCGACCAGCGAGATGACCGCGAAAGGTCTGTTCCGATCCGGCTCGGTGACCGGCGCGGAGTGGTCA
>NZ_RZQA01000972.1:0-2143 GCF_004022915.1 Mesorhizobium sp. M7A.F.Ca.US.006.04.2.1 | reverse complement strand
ACGGCGGCGCACGGCATCAAGCACCCGCTTGCGGCTCTCCTCCGCCGACAGGGTCTTGTCCTCTTCCGCCTGGGCGGTTTCGCGCGCCAGATCCTTGTCCCTGATCTGATGTCGAAACCATTTGGAATAGTCGCCGGTGCGCAAATGAAACTCCCAGGTCTTGTCATCTATGCCCTCGGCGATCTGAGCGAAGATCATCAGATTGTGAGCCCTGAGATTCATCGCATTCTCAGGGCCATGGAAATAGAAGCTGCCGGCTTCGTCGAGCTGGCCTTCGGCATATTTCCGGCTGTGCCGCTTGAGTGACTGACGTGGTTCGACCACTTTGACCGTCTTGACTTTTTTGCCTGCCTGCGGCCGCCAGAACAGCACGCGCGCACCTTTCGGGCTGGGGATGACTTTCGGCGGCTCAATGCCGGTTTCACGGCAGAAGACCTTCACGACGTCCTTTGCCTTGGGGCCAAGCGCAATGATGGCTGTCACCAGGCGCAAGGCGTCTGTCGAGATCGCCTCGGGGTGAACGGTGATCAGGATTGTGCCAGGCAATTCCAATGAAAGAACCGCCCGCGTATCGTCGCGCCGCTTGGGCAGAAGATGATGCGCTTCATCGATCACGAGCCAGTGCGGTCTCGCGGTGCGCCGGCGGAAACTGCTGAGGCCAGGCAGCAGGTCGGCAAAGAAATCCGGCCTCTCGTCGACCCGCAGGGCCAGTCCATTGACGACTATATTGCTGTCGGCCTTGGCGATCAGATCCAGCACTTGCGCCTTTGTCGGCGCGCTTGAGCCGTCTCCCAGGCGAACGGCGCCTTCGAGGCCATCATAGTCGCCTTCGGGATCGAAGACACAAAACTGAAAGCCGCTTTCGACGAAGCGTTCGGTCAGCGCGGTGGCCAAGGTGGATTTACCGATACCGGAACTCCCGGCAATGAGGATCGTGTCGCTCGGCGACAGGTAGGTATCATCGCCGCCAGATGATCCAAGAACGATGCCGTCATGGCGCTTCGGCACTATCGCGTGATCACGCTTTATCAGCTTTGCGATCAGTTGCTCCACGCCTTTGCCTCGGGCGCCAGGCATGATCAGGTTGGCTGTATCCTTGACCGCCGGAATTGCATTGTCGACGGCGACGCTGCAGCCACAGGCTTGCAGGAACGCATGATCGTTCTCGGCGTCGCCGACGCCGACGACGTTGTGCGGCGAAAGTCGAAGGTCCTGAAGGGCCGCGGCGAGCCCGGTGGCTTTGTTGATGCCGCTCGGCAGGATCATCACCGCGCCCTTGTTGAAGATGATTTCCAGTTCGAGACCCATCTTCTTGATGACCTCAAGCACGGTCGCTTGATGCGGTTCCCAGGTCGCGACGATCGATCGTCCGACCGAAAGCGGCTTGACGCCCTGCCTCTTCAACCTGGCGACGAATTTGGGCTCGGGCGGCGGGGCGATCACCCGCTCTTCCTCGCTGGCCGGCGTGTAGATCATCGCGCCATTCTCAGCGACGACCTTGTCGAAGAGGCTAAGCTCGGGAAAGACGCCCTTGAGATCGGGCAGCTCACGCCCGGTGACGAGAACCAGCTTGCGGCCGCTTTTCTTGAACCGCTCAAGCGCAGTGAGCGTTTTCTTGGCGACGACCCCATCATGAGCCAGCGTGCCGTCATAGTCAGTCGCCAATGCAATGAAATACATTCCGCCAACCCTTCTCGGTTCCGATTGCTCTGCGACTAGAACGTGTGATCGAGACAAAGGCTCCCCACCGACCGGATCGCAGGCCTTGGAGAAGGGGGAACGGGTCCGCCCTCGGAAATCAGGAACTCCTTCGGTGCCGGCACGTTGACCAGACAAGCCGGGAACCGTCCCGGTCTTTGTTGGCGGCGCAAACCCCGTCGCCGAAATCCACACCAAGCGCAATGAAAGGTAAGGCCATGGGCTTCTTTTCGAAGGACATAAAGACACTCGACGATCTCTTCGTGCACACGCTGCGCGACATCTATTACGCCGAAAAGCAGATCGAGAAAGCGCTGCCGAAGATGATCGACAAGGCAACCGACCCGCAATTGAAAGCCGGATTTGAAAAGCACCTCGATCAGACGAGAGGCCATGTCGAGCGCGTCGAACAGGTGTTTGAGTTGCATGGCGTCAAGGCCAAGGA
>NZ_RZQA01000971.1:0-2147 GCF_004022915.1 Mesorhizobium sp. M7A.F.Ca.US.006.04.2.1 | reverse complement strand
GTCTTCAGCTTTTCGGCGGCGATCGCGGTGATCGCCGCGGCCGCGACCGGCTCGCTGAAGATCGCCTCATAGCGCGCGCGCCCGGCGACGCAGTAGCTCTTGGCGCGAAATTGCAGGAGATCATCCTCGCCCCTGAGGCCTGGCGCGGGTTTGTCGCTGCCGGGCGGAACATGCCAGCCGGTCTGCCCGTCGCTGACCACTTCCACCAGCCCGCCGATCGCCGACACAAGCGGCGGCCGGCCATAAGCCATCGCCTCGATGGCGACGCGGCCCAGCGATTCCGGACGCCGCGACGGCACGGTGACGATGTCGGCCCAGCGATAATGCTCCGAGGGATCGGGAATGAAAGGCAGGACTCCGACGCGCCCGGCAAGCCCCATGGTTTCGACCAGTTCGGCAAGCGCACGCTCGCGCTCGGTGCTTTCGAAGGCGCCGCCGACCAGCCGCACCTCGACCCTCGCCTGGAGTTCTGCCGGCATCGAGGCGATCGCCTCCAGCAGGACCTCCTGCCCCTTGATCCGGTTGATGCGGCCGAGCAGCAGCACCCGCAATGGGCGCTTGCCGTCATACGTCATTGGTTCGACCGCCGCCGGCCCGGCAACGCCGTTGTAGACGACATATGCGCGCGCCGCCTTGGGATCGCCAAACGCGGTGCGTGTCGCGCGCGAGTTGAAGATCAGATCCGCATGGCTCCAGCGCATCAGGCCGACAAGTACCCTGCGCATGGCGCCTTCGGGGATTTCGTGGATGTGCAGGACGGCCTTGTAAGGCAGCAAGCGCGCGGCCAGCGCATAGTCGGCAACGATCGAGGTGTTGACATAGACGAGGTCGCAGGCCTTGAGGCGCCGCCACGCCCTGAACACGGCAACCGGCAATCGCGCCATCTCGACTGTCGCAAGGCGCGCAATGGCCTGGCGCCTCAACACCCAGAGCGGTTCGAAGACGATCCGGCTGGCATGCGCTTCCAGGATCTGGACGATCGGCCCGCTGCGCGGCAAGACCACCTCGATGTCGGCCGACGGAAACGCGGCGCGCAGCGCAGCCACGCTCTCCGCGAAGCTGCGGTCAGAACCATAGAGTTCATAACCCTGATGAACGCAGGCAATCCGCATCTTTGTTTCCCGCCGGATGCTACAACCATCGCGCTGGGCGATTGTGGCAGAACCCCGTCCGCAAGAATCATGCCTGGTTCGATATGTCCGCCTATCGGTTCGATATGTCCGACTGCCGGCCGTACGCCCCTGGCATTGCTTCGTTTCGATACAGCTACGCACAGAAGGGTTGACCGAGAATGAAACAACCACCGGGTTCAACACCGTTTTTTTACAACCCCGCGCCATGATCCCCTCCCAGGATACCGAAATCGGAAGATGGCACGAAAGTTGCGGTCTGCTCATTATAAATTAAGCAATATCTAATATATGAGATGTGTGAAAGTGCCGCCGGCCATGAAACCAGAAAAGCCCGCCATTCTAATCCTGGGGACCCGCGGCATACCCGCGGCCCATGGCGGCTTTGAAACCTTTGCCGAAAAACTGGCGCTGTTTCTTGTCGGGCGCGGCTGGAAGGTCGGCGTCTATTGCCAGGATGAGGTCGAGCGGATCGACCAGCGGGTGCGCAGCGAAACCTGGCGCGGCATCGAGCTCATTCACATCCAGGTCGCCTCCAAGGGACCGCGCGCGACCCTGGAATTCGACTGGCAATGCGCCCGCGATGCTGCCAGACGACAGGGCGTTTGCCTGGTGCTCGGCTATAATGGCGCGGTCTTCCTGACCTGGCTCAGGCTGAAGCGGCGCAAGATCTTCACCAACATGGACGGCATCGAGTGGCGTCGCCCCAAATGGGGGATGGCGGCGCGAACCTGGTTCTGGCTCAACGAATGGATCGGCGCTTGGGCCTCGCACCGGCTGGTCGCCGATCATCCCGCCATCGCCGATCACCTGGCGACGCGCCGGTCGCGCAGCGCCATCGCCACCATCGCCTATGGCGCCGATCCGGTGGCATCAGCGCCCGAGGCGCCGGTCCGGGCGCTCGGCCTCGAGCCCGGGCGTTATCTCATCTCGATCGCGCGCATCGAACCCGACAACAACATCCTGCCGATTGTCGAAGCCTTTTGCTCCACCAAGCGCGACATGAAGCTGGTGGTG
>NZ_RZQA01000970.1:0-2151 GCF_004022915.1 Mesorhizobium sp. M7A.F.Ca.US.006.04.2.1 | reverse complement strand
GGCCCAGAACTTACCCGACTTCATTTGAGCCACCTTTCGGACCGAGTCCGAAACCAGATGTAGAAGACATTCGCAAGCCCGGTGATGACGATCATGCCAAAGGCTATGGCATAAGCGAGTTGCGGGTTGTGCAGCACGTCGCCATTCATCTGCGAGTAGAGCTTGATCGGAACGATATTAAGCGTCGGACCGGCAAACGCATAAGCGGTGGCGATGGCGCCGAAGGCGTTCGCAAACAACAGGATGACCGTACCGAGAAAACTCGGCCATATCACAGGGATGACAACCATGCGCCAGTACTGCGCCTGCGTGGCACCGAGCGTGGCCGCAGCCTCGCCCCACTCCTTCTTCAAGCCGTCGATGGCTGGTACGATGATGACCACCATCAGGGGAATCTGAAAGAACAGATAGACCGCGATCAGGCCCGTTGTGGTGAGAAAATTGAAGCCCATCGCGTAAATGTTGATGTTGAGCACGTCACGCAGAAGCGTCGTGACGATACCGACGCGGCCGAGCGTAGCCAGGAACGCGAAGGCGAGCGGCAAGCCGGCAAAATTCGAGGCGACGCCCGAAAACGTCAGGGTCGCGGAGCGCGTCCAGCTTGGCAGTCCGCCGCGCACGATCGCGATCGCGATGGCGAGCCCGGCAAACGCCCCGATGATGGCCGACCAGAAACTGATCTTGATCGAAGACCAGTAAGAATTGCTGATCGACGGATCGCTGACCAGCTGCAGAATATTGTCGAGCGTGAACCCGCCTTCACCGTTCCGGAAGGCTCCCACGACGAGATAGAGCGTGGGCAGGATCAAGAACATTAGGGCAAAGATGAAGAACGGCGCCACGCCTATCCATTGCGTCGGCAAGCGGAAGGCGGTCGCCTCCTTCGGCGGCACCGGCTTGGTGGCGAATGCCTGATTTGAAAGCGAGAGATCGGTCATGCGCCGGCTACCGTCTTCGAGGAAGGACCGGGCGGCCTCGCGGCCGCCCGGTGGATTTCAAGTCTTACTTGACGTTGGCGCCGACAGTGGCGTCCCAGTTCTTGCTGATAGCTTCCTTGGCCTTAGCCTGCTCGTCGAGCGACGGGAACGCGGCCGAGGCATAGGATTCCGCCGGCGGCAGCTTGGCCAGCACGTCCGCCGGGATCTTGCCGTTCTTGGCGAGATCGTTGAAGCGGATCGGGTGGCAATAGCCCTTCAGCCAGCCGATCTGGCCTTCGTCGGAGTAGAGGTATTCCATCCACAGCTTGGCTGCATTCGGATGCGGCGCGTAGGCGCTGATCGCCTGCACGTAGACGCCGGCGACGACGCCGGTCTTCGGCACGATGACGTCGACGGGCGGGTTGCCCTTCAGCGTGTCGCGGCCGGCGAGCGCGTTGTAGTCCCAGTTGATCAGGATCGGAGTCTGACCCTGGGCAAGCGTTGCCGGCTTGCCCACGACCGGAACGAAATTGCCGGCCGCGTTGAGCTTCTTGAAGAAGTCTAGGCCAGCAGTGCCGGCAGCTTCACCGGCTGCGGCGCCACCGGAAAGGCCGGCGGCGTAGACAGCCTGGATGGCTTGGTTTGAAACGCGCGGATCGCCGGCAAGAGCGACCGCGTTGGCGAATTCCGGCTTCAAGAGGTCGGCCCAGTCGGTGGGCGATTCCTTGATCAGGTCCTTGTTCACCATGAACGACAGAACGCCGTAATAGTCGCCGTACCAGAAGCCGTCGGCATCCTTGGCGCTGTCGGGGATCGAGTCCCAGGTCGACACCTTGTAAGGCTGGATCAGGCCATCGGCCTTGGCGGTCGGGCCGAAGGACAGGCCGACGTCGATGACGTCGGGCGCCTGCGGGCCCTTGTTGTCCTTGTTGGCCTTGATCGCCTCGACCTCGTCGCCGGAGCCGGCGTCGGGGTTGAGTTCGTTGACGGTGATTTCCGGATACTTCGCCTTGAAACCTGCGATGACATCGCCATAGCCGCACCAGTCATGCGGCAGCGCGATGGTGGTGAGCTGGCCTTCCGCCTTGGCGGCCTTGACGAGATCGTCCAGCGAATCCGCGGACGAAATCACCGTCGACGCGAAAAGCGCCGCGGCCGAAAGGGAAAGCACTTTCCCCGTGAACTTGAACATGTGTTCTCTCCGTTGAACTGACGCCGTTGGACGCCTGCGATG
>NZ_RZQA01000096.1:0-11410 GCF_004022915.1 Mesorhizobium sp. M7A.F.Ca.US.006.04.2.1 | reverse complement strand
GTTGAACCCGGCAGCGAGCGCGGCAATCGCGGCGACCTTCGACCCTGCGGCCAGCGCCGGGCCGCCGCGTAGGGCCGGCCTGTCGGCGCCTTCTGGAAACCGCGCGCGCAGCCATGTGCGCACGACGGGAAGGAAATGCACATGCTGATGCCCGTCGACGAAATCGGGGCGGCGGCCAAGCGCCTCGACGAAGCGGCTGTACTGGGCGTCAAGCTCGGCATGAACATGGCGCTCGCCGATGCGGCCGCGCAGAACAGGCAAGGCCAGTGCGCGGAGCGGTGGCAGCCGGCCTTCCGGCGCCAGGCTCGACCGGCCGGTAATGGCCAACTGGTCGGTCAAGGTGAGATGCAGCCCGACCGCGGCCCGGCCGCACAGCGGTTTTATGCGCGCTGCCTCCGCTTCCCATTCCGGAAACCCGGTCATGCAGCTGGTGCCGGTCAGCCTCCCGCGATCGAGCAGGTCGAGAATCGCGGCGGAAACGCCGGGCGCCAGGCCGTAATCGTCGGCGATCAGGCGGATGCGCCGCGTCATCTGTTCGAAGTGCCCGGCTCCGGCCGATCGGCGGGGGCCACGCTGCGCACGACGTCGCGCACGAGATAGACCGGGCGATCCTTGCTCTCGCTGAGCGTGACCCAGACGTATTCACCGATCAGGCCAAGCAAGGTCAGGTTGAGGCCGCCGAGCAGGACGACGGCAACCAGCAGGCTGGGGTAGCCCGGAACGGCAATGCCGTAGAAGATCACCTCGAAGAGCACCTTGGCGCCATAGAGCGCACCGGCCAACGCCGCGAGCAGCCCGCTGAGGCTGATGAGACGCAAGGGAATGACGGAAAAGGAAGTAAAACCTTCGAGCGAGAAGGCGATCAGGTTGAGCCGGCTCCATTTCGACGTGCCGCTGGCGCGGCCTTCCGGCGAATAGGGCAACGCCTTCTGGCGAAAGCCGGCCCAGGCAAACAGGCCCTTGTTGAAGCGCCGCTTGTCGCGCAGGCTGGTCAGCGCGCGCGCCACGGCGCCGCGCATGACGCGAAAGTCGCCGGCATTTTCGGGAATATCGAAACGCTGGCTCGAGTTGATCAGGCTGTAGAAAAGCCGTGCAAGCTGGCTGCGCCGCCAGCTCGCCTCGCGGCGGTCGTTCTGCGCATAGACGACGTCGATGTCCGGATGGTCCACCAGCTCGGCGATCAGCTTCAGGCTGATGTCCAGGGAATGCTGGAGGTCGGCGTCCATGATCAGCACCATGTCGCCGCGCGACTGGTCGAGGCCGGCGAGCACCGCGACTTCCTTGCCGAAATTGCGGCTGAGGCGCACGATCTCCCACGACCCCGTCAGCGCTTGCGAAAACCGCACGGCGCCATCGTCACGACTGCCGTCATCGACGAGGATCTTGTGTACGGTCATGCCGAAGCGTTGTGCCACGGCCACTTCGAGCTCGCCCAGGAGGCACGCGAAGGCCGATGCCGATGCCGCCTCGTTGAAGAACGGTGCGACAATATCGAGGCTCGGCCGCAACTCAACCATTCGCGACTCCCGCATTCACCACCTTTTCCCGTGCCTTGGCCCAGAACCACCAGATCAGCGAACCGGCGATGAAAGTGACGGCGACCGGCCGGAACCAGGGGAAGAGGAAATCGTGCACATGGCGCTCGACGCCGCTCAACCCGGTCACGAACAGCGTCGTCGACAGCACCGAGGCAAGGACGCCGCCCCGTTCTTCACGCCACAACAGGGCGATGGCAAGACCGGCTGGTACCGCGATCATGGCAAAGGTGTTTGGCTCGACGCGCGGGTTGAAGACGCACATGTAGAAAGTGGCTGTCAGGAAGATCGCCAGCGCCGCCTTTCCCTGTTCGAGCCTGCGGTCGAACCAGATGACGGCAGAAAGCGTAAACAGGGCCATGACCATGCGCACGATCGTTGCGCCGAATTCCGGTATTGGCAGTCCTATCGTGGTGAACGGTGCCGTGAAATCGGTGGGCACGAAATGGCTGGTGTTGTCGACGGCCATGGAGGTCAGCATCTGGATGAAGACACGATACTGATCGTTGAGATAGCCGGCGGGAGCAAAAGCGTAAGGCAGTGCCAGCACGAACAGCAGCGCCAGCACCAGCACCGGTATCAACCGGAGCCGAAGGGCTCCTACCAACAACAGCATTATGATCGCGGTCGGCTTGGCGATGATGGCAAGCGAAGCCCAGAAGAACGTCTCCGCCCGCCGCCCTTCCAGCGCCGACAGGGTGAGAAGCCAGCAAGCGCCGGTCAAAAGGATCGTTGCCTGGCCGTTGCGGATCGCCCCCACCGCCATCGGCAAAGCGAGGAAAAGACCGAAAGAAAGCAGCCATGCCAGTTCGCCGCCGCCGAGCTTGCGCACCTGCCGCATCGCGGCGTAGGTCAGCACCGCAAAGCCAATGGAATGCCAAACCAAGCCGCCCAGATGCGGACCAAGCTTGACTATTGGAGTGTAGAGCGCGGCAAAGGCCGGCGCGTAGAGATACCCCATCTCGGACTGGGTGTCGTAGAGCGGCAGACCGGCCTGAAGCGCCACGCTGCCGTCGATATAGGCCTGCCATACCGTCCGCGTGTGCGGTGACCACAGGACCAGGGCAAGAACGACCAGGAACGCTCCGATCCACAGGCCAAACCCCAAACGGTCGAAAACCGGCTTGGAAATCGTCATCAAGGCGCTCCACACAATCCCGGAACTGGATCAGTCCAGCCTGTCCCGGCATTCGATGGCGGCGGCATATCACGGACGAAGTGGCGTGGCATAGGGGGATTAACAGGCGCGGAACCACCGCTACAAACCGATAGCGGCGTCATTGTCGATCCCACGCCCGTCGGGGCTGCCGTCCTTTTTCGGCAATCCCGGAGTCGTCAGAACTTCACGGCAAGATCGACCTTGGCGCCCTGGTCGACCGTGCCGCCGCCGAATTGGCCGGTGTAGGACAGGCCAAGCGTCGCGTTGGCCGACATGTTGAAGTCGAGCCCAGCTTCGATGACGGCGCTGTCCCTGGCGATCGGCATGCCGGCGATGGTGAATTGATCGCCGCCGGCGAAGGCGAAGGTCGAGGTCGGCGTGACATCGTCGAAAGCATGACGCCAGCCGAGCATGCCGCGTGCGGTGACGTTCATGCCGCCGAACGCGAAGTCCGAGGAACCGCGCAGGCCGAGCGTGGTGAAGGTGGCGTCGGTGGACGTACCGATACTGGTCAGGGCCGTAGCACCGCCGGTTTCGGTGAAGCCGTCGGTGTGGACGCTGACATAGGCGAGATTGGCGAAGGGTTCGAACTTGAATTGTCCGGCATCGGCCTTGTAGGCAAGTTCGCCGAAGATCTGCGCGGTGCCGGCATCATAGTCGGCAGACAATCCATCCGTGAAGCCGTTGAAGGCGACGGAGCGTTTGGTCGAAAGGCTGCTCCAGCTATAGGCAGCACCGGTACGGAAGGCGATGGCGCCCCAGTTGGTGCCACCATAGAGGCCAAGGTGATAGCTGTCGGCCTTGCCCGAGGAGTTTCGGTGGTCGGCATCGAAGCTCGAATGGCTGTAGCCACCGAGCAGGCCGACGCGCCAGTTGCCAACCGATGTATCGGCACCCGCCAGCAGGCCGCCGGTCGAACGATCGAAGGCGGCGGCGTTGCCATCGGAGTCGGTATTGCCCCAGGACCCAAAAGCCTGGCCCCAGACGGCAAAGCGGTCGGTGTCGGCGGCAACCATTTCGGGGCCGCCTTCGCCATAGGCCATGACGGGCAATGGGGCCGCGCCAACATCGCGGAAGGCAGAACGGATGCGGCTGGTCGCGGCGTCGCGGACGAAGCGGCTGTCCTCGACCAGCATGCCCTTGGCCGAGGCATGGATTTCGCCCGAGAGCTGATCGAAGGCTGCCTGGGCTTCAGCGTCGGTGGCGAGATTGGCAACGGCATTGAACACAGCCCCACCCGTCAGGCTGTCCAGCCCTTCGCCGGTGGCGATCTGGTTGGGCGTCAGCCCGGCATCGGCGAAAGCATGAACCTTGGTCACGTCGAGATAGGCGTTGTTGCTGTCATAGTCGTCCGTCACCGTCAGGAACGCGGTACTGGTGACGCCAGTCATCGCGGCGAACTGGCCGTTCAGTCCGCTATCGGCGGTCAGCAGGGTATAGCGGCCGACGGAAAAACCTTGCGCCGTCACCGCCAGGGTCGAGCCGGTGATGGTCGCGGCACCGGTGGTGTGAAGGAGATCCGACTGAAGCGCGGCGTTGACGTCGATGGCGTAGGTCGAGCCGGCCGCCAGCGTCACGGTGCCGGCAAGCTCCGTGCGGTCGCCGGCGCCGCCATCCTGCATGGTCAGCCGGCCGGAGCTGGTCAGCTGCTCAAGCCCGTCGAAGGTCGTGGCTTCGATCATCCCGCCATTGCTGGCTGTGGTCAGCATTGCGCCGGCACCGTTGATGACGCTGTCATTGCCGGCGCCGAACAGGCTGGTCCCGCCGGTTGTCCAAATGGCGTTGTTGGTCACCATATCGTCCAGACCACGAAGGTCGACCGGCCGGTCAGCGTGCCGTCATTGGTGAGGGCCGTTGAGCCACCGACGGTCAAGACGGCCAGGGCCGTGGCCGTCTGCGCGCTGTTGCGCGTGGCGCCGGAAAGGCTGATGCTGATCGCCTGTGCGACGCTCGACTGCGCAATGATCGCGGCGTTGGCGCCTTCGACCGTGCCTGTCGCCGTGATGCTGGTGGTGGCCCCGCCGCTGTTCTCCGTATAGATGCCGTAAATGCTGCCGCTGACCGCCGCGGCGTCAACCTTCAGGCCTCCCGTCGTCAAGGAGCCGTTGATGGCGTAGATGCCGAAATTGGTTGTGCCGGTCACTGTGCCCGTCGCCTTGACCCGGGTGGCGCCGGTTCCATAGTTGATGACATCGATGCCCATGACGTCGCCGCTGACCGACATGGCGTCGACCGTCAGGTCTTTCGCGGTGCTGTCGTTGTGCGCGTTGATGCCGTCGCCGTCTGTCCCGATCACTGAACCGGTCGCCGTGATGCTGGTGGCGCCGGTGCCGTAGTTCCTTGCATAGATGCCGGTGCCGCCACCGCTGACCGCCGTTGCATTCACCGTCAAGCCCGTCGCCGTGCTGCTGTTGACCGCATTGATGCCGAAATCGTCTGTCCCGGTCACGGCGCCCGCCGCCGTAATGCTGGTGGCGCCGGTTCCGGTGTTCAGGGCATAGATGCCGGTCTTGCCGCCGCTTACCGCGATGACGTCGACGGTCAGATCCGTGGCGTTCGTGTTTGCCACGCCGGCAAACGTGCCGTCCGGATTGAACGTGAGAGCAGCGTTGACGGCAATGATGCCGACGCGATCGGTTCCGGTCACGGCACCCTTGGCGGTAACACTGGTTGCGCCGGCGCCCCTGTTCTCCGCATGGATGCCGTATTTGCCACCGCTGACCGCCATCGCGTCGACCGTCAGGCCGGCCGTCGTCGTATCGTCGTTGAACGCGTAGATGCCGGTATCGTTTGTCCCGGTCACCGCGGCCTTCGCCGTTATGCTGGTGCTGCCGGTGCCCTTGTTGTCGGCATAAATGCCATAGACGACGCCACTGACCGCAACGGCGTCGATCGTCAGGTCTGTTCCACCGCTGAAGGCATAGATACCGTAAAGACCTGCCGCGGTCACCGCGCCCTTGGTTGTGATGCTTGTGGCGCCGGTGCCATAGTTCTCGACAAAGATGCCGGTGTTGCCGCTGTCGACCTTGCCGTTGGCCGTCACCGTCAGGTCTTTGCCAGCACTTGCAGGCGGGCCAGAAACAAAGGTTACCGTGCCGTTCAAGATCGTGTTGACGACATCGAACTGTCGCCCACCATTGATCGCATAGATGCCGTAGAGCGTTCCGCCAATGACATCGCCATTGGCCGCTATGCTGAGATCGGCCGTCGTACCCTGATTGACGGCATAGATGGCGCTCTTTTTGCCGCTCACCATTCCGGTGGTGACGGTGGCGACCGAGCCCTGCGAATAGGCGAAGAGACCATAGCTGTTGGCACCTGTCGCCGTGACGTCGCCCGTAGCCTTGACGGTGGTCGCGCCGTCGCCGGTGTTGATGGCGGCAAGGCCGATCAAAGCGCCGGTCACGGCGCCGCTGGTGTCGATGGCGACCGCGCCGCCCGGGTTTGGTCCGTAATACGGGTCCGCGGCCTGCGGAACCAGGGACACGACGCCAAGGCCGATGCCGGTCGTCGAGGTCAGTGGCGAGGCATTGGCATCGGTGTAGCTGACCGCGCCGCTGCCCAATATGCCGAGAGCGTAGGGATCGCTGGTGGTGACGCTGAACCCGGGATCGGTGGTGACGGAAGGGTTGGCCGGAGCAAGAGCAAGGGCGATGAAATCGCCGAGATCCAACGGCAAGCCGACCGTGGTGGGGACGAGCTGGCCGGTCGTGTTGGCGCCGGAGCAGACATAGTTGGGTGATACTACAGGCACGCAGGCGGCCTCGGCGCTCTGGCCAAAGCCGAGCAGTGTTGCCCCGGCTATCGCCGTGCTGACCAGCAAGCGGTTGCGATATCGGTGATTTCGATTGCTGAGATTCATGTCCCGCCCTTGCGCAAATCCCGACTGGTCGCCTTCAACAGGAGGCCGAAGCGAATATCGGTGTTTCCTGCCAAGGGCTGATCGAATGCGGCCGCCTTTCACAGCCGTCAGATGACCGGGGTACACGCTTTCTTGGGATGAATGTTACCGGATTGCCACAGGTGGTTTGCCGACAGCAGGCGACTTTCAGAGCCCGCGAGACCGACCGGGGAAGAGCAAACCGCTCCGGCGGCAGCGCAACTTGCGCGAGAGCTTCCGTATGTTAGTCTTGTTTACGAAACTGTGGGCATCTGAAAGATCGCAACACCCAATGGCGGACGTCAGCGTAGAAGCGGTAGCCGTCGTGGTCGGCCAAATTTACGAAGCAGCCTACGATCAGCACCGCTGGTTCGATGCCATAGCCGGCCTGCGTGACCTGTTTGGCGGCTCTCGCTCCTGCATCGTGCGCTTCGGCCCGGAGGCGCTTGGCGCGATTGCATCCAACCCGGATCCGGAACTCAGTTCGCCAATGGGCATCGAAGCCTTCCTCGGCGATCCGGTGGCTCGCACATTGGCTTCCATCCCGCTCGGTGCGGTGGGTCATTGGCCAGCGTCGGACGAGGAGACAGCGTTCCGCAGCCGCGACCTCTGGCAAGACTGGCTGAGGCCGCGCGACATGCATCACGGGCTGGTCTGTAACTTGCTGTCCGCCAACGACGCACACTGGATACTCGACATCCATCGCGGCTCCAGACAGGAAGCATTCGGCCCCAGCGACGTCGAGCTGTTGCGGAAAATCGTGCCGCATGTGCTGCGCGCGGGGCAGATCGGCAGGCGCCTGGGGAACGTCTCGGCGCTGGCATCGGCCTTTTCGCACCTGCCCTTCGGGGTGTTCCTGGTCAACGCCAACCGGCATATAGCGCAAATGAATGAGGCTGCCGAAGCGATGCTATCGCGGCCCGACAGTCCGCTGGCGCTGAAGGACGGCGCCATCGTTGTTTCCGGTTCCACGGACGCGCGAGAGCTTCAGCGGCTGGTCGCGGATGCCTGTGCGTTGCGGGAAGGTGTGCTGCAAGGGACCGGTGGGACACTGCGTGTCCCGTCGGATCGCCAGCGATCCGGTGGGACACGGCTGGTGCTCTCCGTCGCGCCATTCGTCGATGCCCGCGCCTATGGCCTGGCATCGGAGCGCTGCGCGGTGATCATGGTCACCGAAGTCGCCGGGCGCATTCCGGACAGCTTCGAGACGCATATCCGCGGCCTGTTCGGCTTGACATTGGCCGAAGCCCGGCTCGCCACGGCATTGGCGTCAGGCCTGTCGCTGAAAGAGGCTACAGCGAGTTCCAGGATTACCGTGAAAACCGGTCGCGGCTATCTCGAACGGATCTTTGCCAAGACCGAAACCCGCCAGCAAAGCGAGCTTGTCGCACTGCTCAAAAGCACGGAACCGCTCAGCGGGCGATAGTGTCTCTCCACGCTTCAAGGCCGGATGAACACCTTGCCGTTGGGCTTGGCCAGTTCGGCTGGCAGCCGCGCCATTGCTTCGGCAAGCGGCACCACCGCCGTCACGTCGGTCGACCAGCGCCCATCGGAAAAACGCTTCTGCGCCTCCAGGATCGCCGGGCCGCGACGGTCGCGGAACTGGCGCATCCACTCGCTCAGCCAAAACCCTTCGATATGCTTGTGCTGGAAGATCAGTTGGCCGGGCTCGCGGATAACGGTGGCTTCGGGATCGAGCCGCCCATAGATGATCCAGCGCGACCGCTTCGGCATGACGTCGAAGATGGCGGAGGCAAGCGGCCCGGTTACCGCGTCAAGGAAGATGCGCGGCTGTTCGGCCTTCATCACCTCGCGCAGCGCCGCCTTGAAATCCGTCGCCCTTTCATTGAGCACGTGCGCCGCGCCAAGCGCATTCAGAGCCGCGATCTGGTCGTCGCGGCGCACGGTGACGATCGGCCGGAAACCCTCTTCGCTGGCCAGGCCGATGATCAGCTTGCAGAGCTGGCTGGCGCCGGCGGTCATGACGAAGGCCTTCTCGCCTTCCTCCTTGACGATGTCGAACATGGCGAGCGCCGTGAGCGGGTTGACGATCATCGCCGCACCGTCCTCGTCGCGAACGGTGTCGAGCAGCGGGATACAGGCAGCCGCCTCGGCGACGGCATAGTCAGCCCACGAGCCCCAGTTGGTGACGCCGGTGGCAAAGGCCACGCGCTTGCCGATCAGGCTTTTGGGATAGGGCTCGTCCCCGCTGGCGACGACAATGCCGACACCCTCGAAGCCGGCCGGCTGGCCCTTGGCACGCGGCTGGCCGTACTGGCCCTTGACGAAGGCGACATCGGACGGATTGATCGAGGCGAGGCTGACCTTGATCAGCACCTGGCTGGGGCCTGGTGTCGGCACCGCGATGCTGCCCGGCTCGAGATAGGGCTCCATCGCCTCCAGCACACTGCCGCTCGGCCTCCTGGTGTAGCCATCGCCGACAAGCAGCAGCGCCTTCATTTCGGATGGGACGGTCATCGGAACACTCCTCGCTCGAGCCTCGGGTCGCGCCCGCATGACGATGCCGGCGCTCAGACCTTCTCCTGCGTGTATTTCCTCAACTCCGTCCGCGCCACCTGACGGCGATGCACGGCGTCCGGCCCGTCGGCAAGGCGCAAGGTCCGCAGATGCGTCCACGACCGCGCCAGCGGTGTGTCCTGGCTGATGCCTTGCGCGCCGAACATCTGCACCGCCTCGTCGGTGACCTTGAGCGCGACGCGCGGTGCGATCACCTTGATCTGGCTGATCCAGGGAGCAGCGGCCCGCGCATCGCCCTGGTCGATCATCCACGCCGCCTTGAGGCAGAGCAGCCGCGCCATCTCGATCTCCATGCGGCATTCGGCGATGATGTCGAAATTGGCGCCGAGCTTTGCCAGCTTCTGGCCGAATGCCTCGCGGCGCACGGACCGCTGGCACAGCATCTCGAGCGCCATCTCGGCCTGTCCGATGGCGCGCATGCAGTGGTGGATGCGGCCGGGACCGAGCCGCCCTTGCGCGATCTCGAACCCCCTGCCCTCGCCGAGGATCAGGTTCGACGCCGGTACGCGCACATTGTCGAAGCGAAGATGCATGTGGCCATGCGGCGCGTCGTCATCGCCATAGACCTGCATGGCCCGCACCTTGGTCACGCCTTTGGTGTCTGATGGCACCAGGATCATCGAATGGCGGCGGTGCTGCGGCTCGTCATCGCCCCCGGTCCTGACCATGACGATGTAGATGGCGCAGCGCGGATCGCCGGCGCCCGAAGCCCACCATTTCTCGCCATTGAGCACATAGTCGCCGCCGTGGCGTTCACAGCGCATGGCAATGTTGGTGGCATCGGATGAAGCGACATCCGGCTCGGTCATCAGATAGGCCGAGCGGATCTTGCCGTCGAGCAGCGGTTCCAGCCATGCTTTCTTGTGGTCGGCCGAGCCGTATCGCTCCAGCACCTCCATGTTGCCGGTGTCGGGCGCCGAGCAGTTGAAGGTCTCGGCGCCGAGATGCGCCTTGCCCATCTCTTCGGCCAGATAGGCGTATTCGACGGTGGAAAGGCCATAGCCGCGTTCCGAGCCGGTCAGCCAGAAATTCCACAGGCCGCGCTCTCTTGCGGTCTTCTTCAGCCCTTCGAGGATCTCGCTCTGACGCGCACTGTAGACCCAGCGGTTGCCTGCCTTGCCCACTTCGCTGAGGAATTCATGGTCGAGCGGCATGATCTCGTCGCGCACCATGGCCGCGACGCGCGCCTGGATTGGCTTCAGCCGCTCGGTCATGCCGAGATTCATCTCCGTCATCGGTCGCTAACCCTTCATACACGCCAGGCATTTTGTCAGTGGCAAGGATGACCGTACTTCGGATAGCCTTGTCAACGAACTGTTTGCCCGCATGCCGAGCGCGGAGAATTGTGATGAGCTATCTGGACGAACTGTTTTCGGTGGCCGGCAAGACCGCGCTGGTGACGGGTGCGGCGACCGGCATCGGCCGCATGGCGGCGACCGCGCTGGTCAGGGCCGGCGCCAGCGTGATGATCGCGTCGCGCAAGGGCGAGGATTGTATCAAGGTCGCCGAAGAGTTGAACCAGCTTGGTGCACCGGGCCGGGCCGACGGCTTCGTCGGCGACGTTTCCAGCGAAGCCGGCATCGCCGCACTCGTCGCCGAGGTCAAATCGCGCACCGAACGGCTGAACATTCTGGTTAACAACGCCGGCGTCTCCTGGGGCGCGCCGCTGGAAAGCTTCCCCTATTCGGCATGGGCCAAGGTGTTTGGCGTCAACGTCACCGCGGTCTTCCACCTGACGCGCGAATTGCTGCCGCTGCTCGATGCCGCCGCCAGCGACGCCGATCCGGCCAGGGTGATCAACCTCGGTTCGGTAATGGGCACGCAGCCGCTGGCCGACGACGCCTATTCCTACACCGCCTCGAAGGCTGCGGTTCATCATCTGACGCGCACACTGGCGATCGAGTTCGCCGCCCGCCGCATCACCGTCAACGCCTTTGCCCCCGGCCCCTTCCAGAGCCGGATGACGGCATTCGCCACCGGTACGGATGAGCAGGCCAGGCACGTCGGCAGCCATGTTCCGATCGGCCGTATCGGCGCACCGGATGACATTGCCGGCGCAACGCTCTATTTGTGCAGCCGTGCAGGCAGCTATGTCACTGGCGCCATCCTGCCGATCGACGGCGGACAGTCGGTGCAGCATGGGCTGACCTTGTTCAAGGAATGACATTTTCCGGCCACAGAAGCCGGGGGTGAACTGGAGGACATGAGCGTGGAACCGATCAGTCTCGATGTGCTTCTGGCCAGTGTCGGCAAGGAGGTCGGCGTGTCGCCGTGGCGGGTGGTTACGCAACGCATGAT
>NZ_RZQA01000969.1:0-2153 GCF_004022915.1 Mesorhizobium sp. M7A.F.Ca.US.006.04.2.1 | reverse complement strand
GTCGCGGTCTGGCACGGCGGGGATCTGGTCGGGCTGGCGCCGTGTTACCTGGAGCATGGGACGGCTGGTTCGAAGCTGCTTCCGGTCGGCATTTCGCTCAGCGATTATCTGGACATCCTGGCTGTCCCTGGGATCGAAGCCGAGGTTGTCGGCGTTATCGCCGAGTCGATCTTCTCGATCGGGTGGGCGCAGTGGATCTTGTCGGACTTGCCGCAGGACAGCGTCGCCCTTGCGATGAAGCATCCCGAGATGGATCGGCCGACCGCCCATGCCGCCTGCCCCGTGCTCGCCATCGCCGGCGACGAAACGCTGGCAGGCTGCGTCCCCGCAAGACGCAGACGCCAGTTGCGTCGGGCGCGCCAGGCCGCATCAAGATGCGGCCGGATTGCGCTGTCATCGGCAAGCGGCAGTCCGCAAACCTTCCTCGATCAATTGATCCGCCTGCACAATGTGCGATGGGCCGAACACGGAGGGGGTGTGTTGGCCAACCCCGCCGTCGAGCAATTCCATCGGCTCTCGCTTCCCTTGCTCGATGCTCATGGTCTGGTGCGATGCTGGCTGCTCGCGATCGATGACAGGACCATCGGTGCCTATTACGGATTTTACCACCGCGGCCGTGCCTACGCTTATCTGGGTGGGTTCGACCCTGCTTATGCCGAGGAGAGCCCGGGCGCGATCCTGATTGGCCACGCAATCGTGGAGTCGATCCGCGAAGATGCGCGCGAGTTCGATTTCCTGCGCGGCCAGGAGGCCTACAAATATGGCTGGGGCGCCGCCGACAGGTGGACGATGCGCAGGGTCTGGACGCGGAGTTGACCCATGAGTGTAACCGCACCGAAAGGCGCCCAGCGCCGGACATCGGTCAGGCTGGCGGTTGAAGACTGCATGGCCGACGGCATTTGCGCCGAAGGTGTTCTCGTCAGGCTGGCGCTCCACCTGCCGCCCACAATTGGGGCAGCGGAATTGGCGGAGGTCGTGCTGAAAGTCCGTCCGGCGGATACCGGCGACGCGGCAAGATTGCGGAAGGTCGCCGGACTGCTGCGCTGCAAACCAGACGTCTTTGCCATGTTGCGAGCGACGGGCGGCGCCGTTCGCCATGAGCGCAATGAGGACGAGACGAATGCCGCTGTCGTCATGCGGCTGGCGTCCAGCTTCGATGCCGCGGCAGCGATTTCGGGAGCCGCGAGTGTCCAACTGGCATCCCTCGGCGATGAGGAAAGGCTCACAGCCACGACCAACGAAATCGTCGCATGGCTGGAAGCCCGAGAATTCACCGGAAGGGAACGGAGCATTCTCGACATCGGTTGCGGCATCGGCCGTTTCGAGCGTGCGCTGTGCAAATCCTTCAAGCGGATGGTCGGTATCGATATATCGTCGCGAATGATCTCCATCGCCTCAGAGCAATGCGCCGCACTCGGCAATGTCGAGTTACGACAAACCTCCGGTCTCGATCTGGCCGATTTCGACGATGCCAGTTTCGATTGCGTGCTGGCGGTCGACAGCTTTCCCTATCTGGTTCTGGCCGGCATGGCAGAGCGGCATTTCGAAGAAATTGCGCGCGTTCTGAAACGGCCGGGCTGGCTCGCCTTGCTGAACTATTCCTATCGCGGATCGCTTTTCTCAGACCGCGACGATATCGGCCGTCTGGCGCAAGCTCATCAATTGCGGGTCCTCATCGACGGTGAGAAGCCGTTTCGATCATGGGATGGCAACGCTTTTTTGCTCGCTCGGTGAGACGGAACATTACAGCACGATGCCAGTTCGGACGTCGAGCAAAGGGCACCAACGAGTGTCCTCGATTCGAAGGAGGAGCGCGGGCTGGACGGCAATCGGATCAAGTCCGAAGGATTACGCCGCTAATCGATTGCCGAAGGACTGAACGCCACCGCGCGGGCCTGTGGTCCGCGGGGCGACCAAGGAGCAAGGAAATAAACCTGTGCAAGGGTCCGCCGGTCAGCTTCTCGGCGGTGGACACAGGCTTGTAATGCCGGGCGCTTATCACCACACTACGATCAAGGGACCGCTATCAAGAGAATGTGATGTCTCGTTCGAGCGACGATACCGCGGATCCGCATGTCGAGATGGCGGTGGATCGGGAGATTGCCTCCCTGCTGGCAGCCATAGAGCAGGAAAAGATTCCGGACCGCCTCACC
>NZ_RZQA01000968.1:0-2158 GCF_004022915.1 Mesorhizobium sp. M7A.F.Ca.US.006.04.2.1 | reverse complement strand
TCGGCGCGCCGCTGACGCCGCCGACGCCAAAGACCTTCGACCTGATCGGCTACACCACCGTCATCGGCCAGGGCGACTTCTTCCACTATTACCAGAACAATACCAAAAAAATACCACTTGTCCACACGCATTAACGAATTCGCGGACTGGAAATCGCTGAGCGGCCGAAATACGCAGATTTTTCAATAAAATACGGCTTAAACTTTTTGAAACGGAAATTAACCCTTGGCTATTGGTATTTTATTGGTATTATCCGCCCGGAGGAGAAATCAACGTGAATTTCGTGCTCGGAATCGATGGCGGCGGCACCAGCTGCAGGGCCGCCCTGGCAACGGCGGACGGCACGGTGATCGGCCGCGCCAAAAGCGGCGCCGCCAACATCCGCACCGACCTGACCGGCGCTCGCTCGAACATCGTCGAGGCCGCCAGGCAGGCGTTCCTCGTCGCCGGGCAGGATCCGGAACTGATCCCGCGAACGCCCGCAATTCTCGGCCTTGCCGGCGCCAATGTCGGCACCTACCGGCAGCAGCTCGAGGCGATCCTGCCATTCAGCATCAGCCAAGTCGAGACCGACGCCGAAATCGCGCTGGAAGGCGCTGTCGGCGCCGGTGACGGCGCCATGGCGATCCTCGGCACCGGCACCGCCTATATGGCGCGCAGACAAGGCAAATCGCGCGCCATCGGCGGCTGGGGCTTCCAGGTTGGCGACCAGGGCAGCGGCGCCCGTATCGGCCGCGACCTGCTCGAACAGACACTGCTTGCCTATGACGGCGTCCGCGCGGGCTCGCCGCTGACGCAGAGCATGCTGGCCGTCTTCCGCAACAACCCGGAGGATGTCGTCGAATTCACCACCAATGCCAAGCCCGGCGATTTCGGCGGCTTCGCACCCAAGGTGTTCGAACACGCCGAGAAGGGCGACAGCGTCGCCAACTGGATCCTCGACAAGGTAGTTGCCGATGTCGAAGCCTCGCTCGGCGCGCTCGATCTCGCCGACGACGCGCCGCTGTGCCTCCTCGGCGGGCTGGCGCCGCTCTACCCGCCGCGCCTGTCTGCCCGCTACCGGGCGCTGCTGAAGCCGCCGCTCGACGACGCGCTGGGCGGCGCGGTGCAGATGGCGGTTCGCCTCCTTGCCGGACACGCGGAGGCAACTCGATGAGCGAGGCCGCCGACCAGATCTTCGCCACGCTGAAACATCAGGCGCAAAGCGGCGCGCCGCTTTATCTGCAGTTGCGCAAGAGCATCGAGGACGCGGTCAATCGCGGCCTGATCGGGCCGGGCGACGCGCTGCCCTCCGAGCGCGACATCGCCACCAAGGCCGATATTTCGCGGGTCACCGTGCGCAAGGCGGTGCAGGACCTGGTCAAGGGCGGCATCCTGGTGCAGCGCCACGGCTCCGGCACCTTCGTGGCGCCGCGCATGGAGCGTGTCGAACAGTCGCTGTCGCGGCTGACCTCGTTTACCGAGGACATGGCGCGGCGCGGCATGGTGGTGCGTTCGGCATGGCTCGACCGCGGCCTTTACGCACCTTCGCCCGACGAAATGATGGTGCTCGGCCTGTCGTCGAACGAACTGGTGGCGCGCGTGGCGCGCCTGCGCATTGCCAACGACACGCCGCTGGCGATCGAGCGGGCCTCGCTGTCGGCCAGCGTGTTGCCCGACCCGGCCGACATAGGCTCCTCGCTCTATGCCGCGCTGGAATTGACCGGCAATCGGCCGGTGCGGGCGGTGCAGCGCATTTCCGCCGCCAATCTCGGCGACAGCGACGCGCGCCTGCTCGAGGTGCCGCCAGGCATTGCCGGCCTGCACATCGAACGTATTTCCTATCTGGCGAGCGGCAAGGTGATCGAATTCACCCGCTCTATCTACCGGGGCGACGCCTATGATTTCGTCGCCGAACTGCGGCTGACAGGGCCGAGCGAAGAGGGCCGACCATGAGCACGACAGAGCCGACCATGTCGACAGAGATGACCCATATGCGGCGCGAGATCGAGGAGGTCCCGCAGGCCGTCGCCCGCCTGCTCGACGGCTCCGGCGCCGTGCTGACCGAAGCCGGGCGCGGCATCCGGGAACGCGACCCGCAGTTCGTCGTCACCGTGGCGCGCGGCTCGTCCGACCATGCCGCCACCTTCATGAAATACGCCGTCGAGCTGACGGCGGG
>NZ_RZQA01000967.1:0-2160 GCF_004022915.1 Mesorhizobium sp. M7A.F.Ca.US.006.04.2.1 | reverse complement strand
CGCCTCCACTGCTTGAATTCCGCGGACGGGCCATCGGCAATTTTTTTGTTCGGGTGGAACCTCCGCGGCCAACAAAGGTTCTTACCAGGTCTGATCCCCCCCTCAGACCCCTGAAGGCTAGACATGCTTTCCAAAGGCCCGCCGGATCCCCTCCCGGCGGGCCCTTTGTTTGCTGGGAAGTATCCGCATTGACGACGCCCTATCCCAACCTAAATTCGAACCCACACGAGGAGGCGTTTTCATGGAAACCCAGGAATTGCATCGCGGCCGGCTCATCGACCACATCCAACTGGTGGTCAGAAACCTCGCGGCCAGCCGGCGTTTCTACGAGGCGGTCCTGCAGGCGCTCGATGTCCCGATCGGAGGTAGCGGCGCCGACTTTTTCTGGGCCGACGAGCTGTTTGTCTCCACTGCCGACAGCCGGGCCGCACAGGGAAAACTCACCGGCCGCCATCACCTGGCTTTCCAGGCAAGGGACCACGCCATGGTCGACGGCTTCTACAAGGCCGGGCTGGCGGCCGGCGGCACGGACAATGGCGCGCCGGGCGAACGGCCCTATCACCCCGGCTATTACGCCGCCTTCCTGCTCGATCCGGACGGCAACAACATCGAGGCCGTCCATCACGGCCCGCATCGTCGCAGCGCCGCTTCGGTGAAGATCACCTTCTAAGCTGCCGATATTCAGCCGGCCGGGATCGCGGACGCATGGGCGATGCTGGAGAGAGGCTGCCTTGCGTTGCCAGATCGGTGGCCCCGATGCTAACCGTGCAAATGGCGGGTGGGAATCGGTCCCGAAGCAACGTCCGCCACAAATTTTCAATAAAACTCCCCTTACCCCCCGTGGAGATATTTTTTTTATGCAAAACCCAGCAAGGGCGATCTGTGCCGCCACGCTTCTATTTGCGATCGGGGCCGTTGGCCTCACAAGTATATCATCCTTTGCTTATATTTCATCGGCGCAGGCCCAGGAGGAATATCTTCCGACCGAGAAGGATTTTGTCGGCAAATGGAAACTCAACGGCGGAGCCATCCGGCCGCCGCGCGATATGAAGGATGCGCCGACACCGGAACAGGAAGCGGCCGCCAGTGAGTTCCAGCAGACGGTGACCGCGTTTTACGGGGCGTTCGATTATCTGGAGATCACGGCGGACGGCCGCTACAATTTTCACCAGCCCGGAGATCCGACGTCGGGGCCTTGCGTCTGGTGCGGAACCTGGTCGTTCAGCAAGAGTTCGGCGTGGCTCGAGCTGGATACGGCGCCCCGGCTGGATATCTACGCCAAGGACGGCGACATGCAGATGACCTACACTGTCGAACCCTACGAAAAATCGAAATATGCGTGGCTGGTTTTCGGCTGGGCGAAGGCCGAGTAGGCGGCGCGCAGCATTCACCACGTTCGTCATCCTCGGGTCTCCGCGACGGAGCTTCGCTCCTGCTCCGCCTGTGGATGACGAAGGCGGGAGAGGCTTCCGCTAACCCCGGATGTCAGCGATGGTTGACCGAAACGGAAGATGACATCTTCTGGGTCGCGCCACTGAATGTCACGGCTTTTCATCCATCTCGTATCCTCGTATACGAGATGGAACCAGCCGACCGAGGAGACCGCATGAGCCCGCCGCCTGAAACCGTGCCGTTTTTCAGCCAGTGGGAAACGCCTGACATGACGCTGGACGTGCTCGCCGACGGCGCGGATGTTGCGCTCAGGCGCGATCCGCTGTGGAGGCGATCCGGGGCGGAGACCCTCGACGAATACGCAATCTGGGCCGCCAACATCTGCGGCATGGCCTGCCTTAAGATGATTCTGGCCAGCCGCGGCGAGATCGTGCCGACGATCGAGCTTGCCAGGCGCTGCACCTTATATGGCGGCTATGTCGTCAATGAGAGATCGATCAAGGGGCTGATCTACGCGCCCTTCGTCAGCTTCGTGAAGGAAGCTTTCGGCCTGCGCGCCGAGGTGATGACCAATGTCGCCACATCAGACATTCCGGCGATCATGCAGCGGACGCGCTTCTTCATCGCGTCGGTCAGCAGCTCGATCCGCTGGCCCGAGCGTGAGCCGCCCTCGAAGGGCGGCCATCTGGTGCTGATCACCGCGGCATCCGACGAAGGTTTCCGCTTTCACAACCCGTCCGGCCATGAGCCCGCCACACAGGCAGACGC
>NZ_RZQA01000966.1:0-2162 GCF_004022915.1 Mesorhizobium sp. M7A.F.Ca.US.006.04.2.1 | reverse complement strand
GCTGTTAATATAGCGGGAACTTCAAATCCATCACATTGGCGGCCGCGTCCAGGAGGGGGCTCGACCCATGCCCAATGAACGTGCCACCGTTGTCCGGACACCGGTTGGCTCCGAGCTGTTGACCTTCACGCATCTTGTCGGACGCGATGAGATCAGCCGTTGTTTTGCCTATACGGTCGGATTCGTGAGCACCGACTCCGATATCGATCCGTTGAAGATGCTGGGCGGGCCGCTCTCGATCGAAGCTGAATCTGATCCGAAACGCTGGTTCAGCGGCATCGTCTCCGAGTTCCGGCTCACCCGGCTGGAAGATCGGCTGGCCTACTATGAGGCGGTCATCAGGCCGTGGCTCTGGTTTCTCGGCAACACCACCGATTGCCGTATTTTCCAGAACAAGAGCGTCCTCGACATCGTCAAGGACATCTTCAAGAAATACGGTATCGCGGAATTCGATCTGCGCCTGCAAGGGTCCTATCCCCCGCGCGAATATTGCGTGCAGTACGACGAACCCGATCTGGATTTCGTGCAGCGGCTGCTGGAGCATGAAGGCATCCTGTATTTCTTCGAGCATGATGACGGCAAGCACACGCTTGTCCTGGCCGATGCGATGAGCAAGCTGAAGCCTGCGCCGGGCTACGAGAAAGTGCTCTATAACTTTGAAGGTCAGGGTTCGCGGCGCGATGTCGAATACATCACTGAATGGATACCGGGCAGTTCGGTGCGCCCAGGCGCGTATGCCCACACCGACTATGATTTCACGAAGCCGGGCGCCGATCTCATGGCCAAGTCGGCCCAGCCGTTCAGCCACAAGGAGGCAGCGGGCGAGAACTACCGCCAGCCCGGCGCGCATCTCGAAACGGGCCGGGGAGACAGCCTGGCCGCGATCCGGCGTGAGGAAATCCAGGCCGTCCACCAGCGCATCGCCGCCGTCGGCACCGTGCGCGGCCTCTATTCGGGCTGCACGTTCAAGCTGGATAGCTTTCCGCGCGAGGACCAGAATCAGGAGTATCTGGTGGTCAGCGCCGAATACAGACTGTTTGATCCAGGCTACAGAGCCCATGCTGACGTCGACAGCGAGAACTTCAAGGTGATCCTCGGCCTGGCGCCGACCGCCTTGCCCTATCGTCCACCACGGATCACGCCACGGCCGATCATGCGCGGGCCGCAGACGGCGACGGTGGTCGGCCCGTCCGGCGAAGAAATATTCACCGACAAATATGCGCGGGTGAAGGTGCAGTTCCATTGGGACCGTCTGGGCAAGAACGACCAGAACAGCTCCTGTTTCGTGCGAGTGTCGCAGACCTGGGCCGGCAGCGGCTGGGGCTTCATCCAGATCCCGCGCATCGGCCAGGAGGTGATCGTCGACTTCATCGAAGGCGACCCGGACCTGCCGATCATCACCGGCCGGGTCTACAACGCCTCGCAGATGCCGCCCTACGGGCTGCCGGGCAGCGCCACGCAATCGGGCTGGAAGTCCGACTCCTCCAAAGGCGGTGGCGGCTATAACGAGCTGATGTTCGAGGACAAGGCCGGCTCCGAACTGGTCAATTTCCAGGCGCAGAAGGACCATAACCTTCTGGTCAAGCACGACCGCACCAAGCTGGTGCAGCACGACCAGTCCGACCGCATCGACCACGACGCCAAGCACTCCGTCGGCCACAACCTCGACGAGGACGTCGGCAACAACAAGACGGTCAAGGTCCGCGTCGACCAGACCACCAACATCGGCAAGAACGATACCGAGACGGTGGGCGTCAACCGCTCGCTGACGGTTGGCTCGAACGAGACGATCGGCGTCGGGGCGAACTCGATGGAGACGATCGGGTCCAATCACACGCAGACCGTCGGGTTGATCCAGACGATTACCGTGGGCGCGGCGCGAGTGGATTCAGTGGGCGCAGCGGAAACCCGAAGCGTTGGCGCCGTCCAGACGAATGAGATCGGCGCATCGCGCTCGATGACGGTGGGGGCCGGACAGACTCACACCATCGGAGCGGCGGACAATTGGACAATCGCCGCCGCGCAGAGCGTGAAAATCGGCGCGGACCAGAGTTTCACCATCGGCGGCGCGCAGTCGTCGCAAATCGGCAAAGGCAGGTCGGCAAAAATCGGCGCTGACGACGCAACCGATGTCGGAGGCGGGCACGCGCTCAAGGTCGGCA
>NZ_RZQA01000965.1:0-2162 GCF_004022915.1 Mesorhizobium sp. M7A.F.Ca.US.006.04.2.1 | reverse complement strand
CCACCCGGACCGGCCGCAGCGTCAGTCTGTGGACGCCAGGCGGCGGCACGCTGCATGTCGAATGGCGCGACGATGACCACGTGGTCCTGACCGGCGCCGCCGAATGGGAATTTTCCGGCAACTTCGACCCGTCGATCGGGACATGGGCCCGCGACACTGAAAGCGCGGCCTGATGTCCGCTCTGCCCAAGAGCCCGGCGTCCCCGGGGATCGATGTCGTCACCTTCGGCTGCCGGCTCAACACCTATGAATCGCAGGTGATGCGGCGCGAGGCTGAAAGTGCGGGCCTCGGCGCGTTGGAAGGTGGCGCCGTGATCTTCAACACCTGCGCCGTGACAGGCGAAGCAGTGCGCCAGGCCAAGCAGGCGATCCGCAAGGCGCGCCGCGACAACCCGCGAGCCCGCATCATCGTCACCGGCTGCGCCGCGCAGACCGAGCCTGAAAAATTCGCCGCCATGGACGAGGTCGATCTCGTGCTTGGCAATGAAGAGAAGCTGAACGCGAATTCCTACCGCGCGCTGCCGGATTTCGGCGTCAACGACACCGAGAAGGCGCGCGTCAACGATATCTTTTCCGTGCGCGAGACCGCAGGCCACATGGTCGACGCCATCGAGGGCCGCGCACGCGCCTTCGTCCAGGTGCAGAACGGCTGCGACCACCGCTGCACCTTCTGCATCATTCCCTACGGCCGCGGCAATTCGCGCTCGGTGCCGATGGGCGCCGTGGTCGAGCAGGTCAAGCGGCTCGCCGGCAACGGCTATGCCGAGATCGTTCTGACCGGCGTCGACATGACTTCATTCGGCGCCGACCTGCCGGGCGCGCCGAAGCTCGGCAAACTGGTGAAGACCATCCTGAAACAGGTGCCCGATGTTAAGCGCCTGCGGCTGTCGTCGATCGATTCGATCGAGGCCGACGACGATTTGCTCGACGCCATCGCCACCGAGCCCCGGTTGATGCCGCATCTGCATCTGTCGCTGCAGTCGGGCGACGACATGATCCTGAAGCGCATGAAGCGAAGGCATCTGCGCGATCAGTCGATCCGCTTCTGCGAGGATGTGCGCAAACTGCGCCCCGGTATCGTCTTTGGCGCCGACATCATCGCCGGCTTCCCGACCGAGACCGACGAAATGTTCGAGAACTCGGAGAAAATTGTCGAGGAGTGTGGCCTGACCCATCTCCACGTCTTCCCCTTCAGCCCACGCGAAGGCACGCCTGCCGCGCGCATGCCGCAGCTCCGCCGCGAGGTGGTCAAGCAGCGCGCCGCCCGGCTGCGCGCCGCCGGTGAAGTTGCCTATGTCAGGCATCTGTCGTTGCTCACCGGTACGCGTCAGTCGATCCTGATCGAGCGAGACGGCCTTGGCCGCACCGAGGGTTTTACGCTTGCCGCACTCGGCACGGGCGCACCGGGTGAGATCGTCGAGGCCGATATATCGGGCCACGATGGTACCAGGCTGATCGCGGCGCCGCTTGCCGCCCGCGCCGCCTGAGAAACGCAAAGCATGGCTGGTTTTTTCAAGAAGATATTTTCGTTCGGCAAGAAAGAGGTGGTCGAGGAACGGATCGACGAGACCGCCCCGCTACCGCCGATCAAATGGGAAGCACTCGATGCGCTGAAGCCGGCGGCCGAACAGGTCGTCCCGGAGTTCTTGAAGCGCGATGAGCCGCGGCCCGAGGCAGAAACGACGCCGACGGTCGAGCCGGAGGTAATTCCTGCGCCGGAACCGGCGCCTGTCGAGGAACCGGTGCCCGCGCCGGAGCCGACCATCCCGCCAGCACCGGAGCCGACTGTTCCCTCCGAGCCGGAACCTCTGCCGGAGCCCGCGCCGAAAGAAGAACCGGCGCCCGCGCCAGAGACTCCAGAGCCGCCGGCGCCCGAGGAAGTTCCGCTCACCCCTGCGACTCCCGAACCCACGCCCGAACGGCAGCCGCAAGAAGTCCCAGCGCCGGCGCCGGCCGAACCGGAGATCGTCCCGTCACGCCCGGAAAAGCGGCCGGAGCCGGCACCAGTCGAAGTGCCGACGCCGGCCGAGGTTCCGGCAGAAACACCAGCGCCGATCGAGGTGCCCACACCGGCGCCGTCCCCTCTTCAGCCGTCTTCAGAGGCCGGCGCCGCTCCTCATCCGCCTGCCGGCACCTTCTCCCCGTATAGCGACGGGGAGAAGG
>NZ_RZQA01000964.1:0-2166 GCF_004022915.1 Mesorhizobium sp. M7A.F.Ca.US.006.04.2.1 | reverse complement strand
GCGCAGCACTTGGTTCCGGAGGCAGCGAGAAGCGCAGATGGATGGCGCGCTGCAGCCGTAACTCACAATCCTTGTAGCTGCCGCCCATCACCGATTTGAACGGCGAGATCATGTCGCCGATGACATATTCGGGGGCGTCGTGCAGCAGGGCCGCCAGCCGGGCGTCGGCCGAAGCCTCGGGCACCAGGTCGCAGAACAGCGCTTCGACCAGCAGCGAGTGCTGGGCGACCGAAAACGCATGCTCGCCGCTGGTCTGGCCGTTCCAGCGGGCAACGCGGGCGAGCCCGTGCGCAATGTCCGAAATCTCGATGTCGAGCGGCGAGGGGTCGAGCAAATCGAGCCGGCGGCCCGACAGCATGCGCTGCCAGGCGCGTGCCGGCGCGCCGACGCGGTCGGCCGCCATCAGGCCTCCTCCGCGCTGACGGCTTCCTGCGGGAAGGCGAATTTTGCCCAACCGGGAATGCCCAGCGTTACCGGAACGTCCCCGGCCATGATCGGCTGGCCGGCATCGAGCGCCGCCTTGACCCGGTCGATGCGCACAATGGCCAGACCGGTCGTGTCTACGGTCGAGCCGAGCGTGCCAACCGGCCTGCCTGCGACGGTCAGTTCGGTGCCGGGCGTGGGCAGGGGCCTGTCGGCCGATGCAATCAGCACGCGCCGCCTGGCCGTGCCGCGATGCTGCATGCGCGAGACGACCTCCTGGCCGACATAGCAGCCCTTCTTGAAGCCGATGCCGCCGGTTTCGTCCAGCAGCACATCGTGGGGGAAGGCGTCTCCGAGTTGGTAGTCGCTGCCGCTTTCGGCAATGCCGCCGACAATGCGGAAGGCCTGCCACGCGGCAAGATCGCCGCGCTCATCCGTTTCGCCATAGGAACGCGTGACGGCACCCTTCGGAAAGCGTGTGTCGGCGGCCGCCGTTGAATCAGATTGTGAGGGTGTTGATTCATGTCCCCACGCGACGGTGACAAACGCCTGATCGGATTTGGCAATCTCGACCTTGGCGCGCAGTTTGTAGAGCGTCAGCCGGCGTACGAAATCGTCCGATATGTCGGCACGGCATTCGAGCCGGAATGCATTCTCGCCGGTGCGGGAGATCAGGAAATCGAACAGGATCTTGCCTTGCGGCGTCAGCAGCGCACCGGGTTTGGCTTCGCCGGGAGCCAGGATGTCGAGATCGGTGGTCAGGATGTTCTGCAAAAAATGCTCGGCATCCGGACCTGATACGGAAATGAGGGCGCGGTCTTTGAGCTGGGCACAGGGCATGGGCGGAAAAGCAACCTGATCTTGCAAAATGGTCGGCCTTTACGTAAGCCGCTGGCACTCCCCCCGCAAGAGAGCATGGCCATGATCTACGACCTCATCCTGACAGGCGGCACAGTGGTCAACCATGACGGCGAAGGGGCTCGCGACATCGGCGTGAAGGACGGGCGCATCGCTGCCATCGGCGATCTCCGCCAGGCCTCGGCCGGCGAGACGATCGACTGCCGCGGCCTGCATATCCTGCCGGGTGTCGTCGACAGCCAGGTGCATTTTCGCGAGCCGGGACTGGAGCACAAGGAAGATTTGGAAACGGGTTCGCGCGCTGCCGTGCTTGGCGGTGTCACCGCCGTGTTCGAGATGCCCAACACCAATCCGCTGACCACCAGCGAGGCAACGCTTGCCGACAAGGTCCGGCGCGGCACGGGGCGCATGCATTGCGATTTCGCCTTCTGGGTCGGCGGCACCCGCGAGAATGCCGGGGATGTCGGCGAGCTTGAGCGGCTGCCGGGTGCGGCCGGGATCAAGGTTTTCATGGGCTCGTCCACTGGCGACCTGCTGGTCGAGGATGACGAGGGCGTGGCGTCGATCCTGAGAAACACGCGCCGGCGCGCCGCCTTTCATTCGGAAGACGAATTCCGGCTGCGCGAGCGCCTTGGCGAACGCATCGAAGGCGACCCGGCATCGCACCCTGTCTGGCGCGACGAGATCGCCGCCTTGCGCTGTACCGAACGGCTGGTACGCATTGCGCGAAACGCCCGTGCCCGCATCCATGTTCTACACATCTCGACCGCCGAGGAGATTGTGTTCCTCGAACAACACAAGGATGTCGCGACCTGCGAGGCGACGCCACATCATTTGACGCTGAGCGCCGACGACTATCTCAGGCTTGGCACGCTGATCCAGATG
>NZ_RZQA01000963.1:0-2167 GCF_004022915.1 Mesorhizobium sp. M7A.F.Ca.US.006.04.2.1 | reverse complement strand
CTCCTGTGATACCATCCCGGCCGGCGAACCCGGCAGCGGCAGGAAGTGTCGGGACTGAATGTCGTTTTCGCTTTTCGCCTGCCAGCCGGGCGGCACCGAAACCACAAAGCGCCAGTTGCCCGGCTTGCGGATCACGGCCTTTCTGCCTTTCACCGACATGGGGAAATTGGCAAAGCCGGCATTGTTGGTGCGCGCGGACGCGGCGAGCTTGCCGGCTTTATCATACAGCCGCACCATGATCCCGGCCATCGGCCGGTCTCCGGCGCCGTATTTGCCGTCGCGATCGACATCGAAATAGACGAAGGACGAGTAATTGAGCATGCCCCCGCGGCCGCTCCAGTCGGTGCGGACGGCATAGTCGGCAGCCGGATTGGTCTGCCGCCGTCCCTTGCGGCGGCTGCGCTTCCGCCACAGCCGCCAGGACACGACAGCTGCCGCAAGCACCACAAGGGCGGCGAACAGTATCTCGACAGCGCCCAAGTCAGGCATGGAGCCTCCTTTCACAGATCTCGTGGAGGATTGCGTTCATGGGCGATCCGGCTGCGTTGGAATACTTTGCCGACAGGTTATTGCATGTCGGCCAAAAGCGAACCCGGGTTTGGGACAGCGACATGCATCAAGACAAAAGACTTAAAGCGCGTTGCATGGATCCGTTCAAGCGCGACGCATGAAAGCAGTCGCCTTACTTCAATTCCACCCACACCGGCGCATGGTCGCTGGCACCGTCCTCGCCGCGCACGTCGCGGTCGATGCCGGCGGCGGTCAGGCGGCGTGCCAGTTTCTTCGACAGCAGGATGTGATCGAGCCGGAGGCCCGCATCGCGCGGCCAGCGGTTGCGGCGATAGTCCCAGAATGTGTAAAGCGTTTCCTTCGGATGCTTCTTGCGCAGGGCATCAAGCCAACCCTGGTCGAGCAGGCGCCGGAACGACGCCCGGCTTTCCGGCTGCACCAGCGCGTTGTCGTCATAGGAGCGGGTGGCGTAGATATCGCGCGGCTCGGGCACGATGTTGTAGTCGCCGGCCAGCACCACCGGCAGGCCGGTGTCGAGCAACTGTTCGGCATGCGCCTCCAGCCGCGCGTGCCAGGCGAGCTTGTAGGCGAATTTCGGGCCGGGCTGGGGATTGCCGTTCGGCGCATAGAGGCAAGCGACGACAATGCCATTCACCGCCGCCTCGATGTAGCGGCTCTGCCTGTCGGCTTCGTCGCCGGGCAAGGCATCGCGGGTCAACACGGGCTCGGCACTCCGCGCCAGGATGGCAACGCCGTTCCAGGTCGGCTCGCCCTTCCACACCGCGCCATAGCCGGCCGCCGCCAATGCCGAGCGCGGAAACTGCATGTCGCGTGCCTTCAGCTCCTGCAGGCACACGACATCGGGCTTTGCCACAGCCAGCCATGCCAGCAGGTTTTCAAGCCGGCTGTTGATGTTGTTGATGTTGAAGGAGGCGATCTTCATCGAAGGTCAGGAAACGATCCGACCCGACCACGCCTTCACCGTCTCGGCCAGCGTCTTCAGATGGTCGGCGGCCGAAAATCCCGAAATGCTCTTGCGCGGTTTCAGATCATGGTCGCCGTCCTCCAGCCAGATCACCTCGATGCGATCGGAAAGGTCATAAGTCGCAACCTCGTCCCTGGTGCCGAACTCGTCGCGGGTGCCCTGGAAGATCAGCGTCGGCGTCTTCAGATCGGCGAGGTGTTTGGTCCGCAATTGATCGGGCTTGGCCGGCGGATGGAAGGGATAGCCGAGGCACAGCAGGCCTGAAATCTCGCCCTTGGCAAACATCTCGTCGGCAACCATCGAGGCGACGCGCCCGCCCATCGACTTGCCGCCGATGACGAGCGGGCCGGTCACGCCCTTCGCCCTGAGGTCGGCTATCGCCTTGATATATTCCGGGTTGACCGTCTCGGCCCGCGGCGGCGGCTTGCGGTGGCCATAGCGGCGGGCAGCCATATAGTGGAACTCGAAGCGCGCGACCTGGAAGCCGGCTTCGGCCAGCGCCTTGGCGGTGGCGGTCATCGAGGGGGAATCCATCGACGCTCCGGCGCCGTGAGCGAGCAGGATGGTGACGGGGGCGGCATCGTGGCCATCGAAGAGGAATGTGGTCATGGGGCGGCCTTGCTGGAGAGGTCGAGTTCCGTCACACTCCCCTCTGTCCTGCCGGACATCTCC